>CAJYBL010000279.1 GCA_913064995.1 uncultured Alphaproteobacteria bacterium | reverse complement strand
GCGCACAAAACCCCAAATCAACGGACAGATCAAAAGCCAGCCCCATGCCAGCGGCAACCGCCTCGCCATGAAGCAGGCATCCATTATATCCAGCTTCAGCCTCAAAAGCATGAGCAAAGGTGTGGCCAAGATTTAGCAATGCGCGTTTTCCAGCTTCGCGTTCATCGGCTTCGACAATGCGTGCTTTGGCACTGCATGATATATATATGGCATACATGATTGCGGCGGGTTCCAGCGCCAGAACAGCGCTGCTATTGACTTCAAGCCAGTTAAAAAATGCGGCATCACCCAAAAGCCCATATTTGACCATTTCAGCATAGCCAGCGCGCAATTCCCGATCTGGCAAGGTTGCCAAAAGGCTGGTATCGGCAAGCACGGCCTTTGGCTGGTAAAAGGCGCCAATCAGATTTTTACCTGAAGCGGCATTCACGCCGGTTTTACCACCAACCGAACTATCAACCTGTGCCAAAAGACTTGTTGGGATTTGAACAAAATCAACGCCGCGCAGCAGGCTTGCGGCGGCAAAGCCAGCCAGATCACCAACAACCCCTCCACCAAAGGCAATCAGCAGTGCCGACCGGTCAACGCCAACAGCTAGAATATCATCAAGCAGCTTTGCCAGAACGGTCATTGATTTGCTGGATTCACCAGCGGCGACTGCAAAATGGTCAATCGCGCGCGCCGCACTTTTCAATCCTGCCGTTAGACGGTCAAGATGAAGCGTGGCAACGGTTTTGTCGCTGACGATGATGATATGACGACCGGCCACGATCGGGCCAAGGATTGATTCGGCCCGATCAATCAGATCAGGGCCAATGACAATATCATAGGCACGATTACCAAGACCGACGGTTAATGTTTCTTGTTGCATGTTTAATGTCGCCTACTGCCTTGGCAGATGAGTGTCAAGCGCGTGAAACAACGCCATCATCGCCGTATACGTTGATAACCCATCAGTATCAAGATGGATATGGGCTTTTTTATAGAAGCGCGCACGCTGTTCATCGAGGCGGGTGAGCGTCGCCAGCGGGTCACCATTATGCAGCAATGGCCGCGTTTTTGTATTGCCAATGCGTGACAGCAATGTCGCTGGCGATGCCTTTAGCCAAATGGTTAATGTATGTTGCAAAAGCAGATCGGCGGTGTCTTTCTGACAGAAAGCCCCGCCGCCAGTGGCAATGATTTGCGGTGATGCCAAAGCCAGATTGCCAAGCGTCTTTCGTTCCATTTCACGAAATTTCACTTCACCAGCAAGCTCAAAAATTTCGGCAATGCTGATGCCAGCTGCCTTGACGATTAGTTGGTCACTGTCTTTGAACCCAATCCCAAGCTGTTTTGCGGCGCGCCGTCCAACGGCTGATTTACCACTTCCCATAAGACCGACAAGCACCACGGGCTGGTCAAGTCGTGCGGCAATAGATCCAGCAAGTTTTGCGGCTGGATTTGACCTGCGGGGCGCTGGTTTTGGTGAACCTTTCATAAGGGCTAGCATAGCGATGCAAATGGTGAAGGGGAATAGGAGAAGCGGCCTTGCCCCCTGACAATTTTGCAAAAAGGACGCAAAAATATGACGTGTATTGTGACTTTGCCTAATTGCCGACATAATATCGTCATAAATACCTTGTTTTTGATACCTGAAACGATTTCTGGCTTTAACACCTTATGGTTGTTTCCAGCCTTTCATCCTTTGGGTGGAAATAGTTCCGGTTAGAATCGGCTAATAGGGCATGGACCAGAACAAGCGTGGCTAAAAACTGAGGCAAGAATTAACGGCCCGAAATGACTAAGGGGATATGGAAAAGACATGACACGGATTTCGTTTATATTTTTTACGCTGGCTGGGCTTTCTGTTGCCGGACTTGTTGTATTGTCAAATTGGCAGATCCCTGCCCCAACCGTTGTCATTAACAAGGTTATTTCCAATGAAACGCTGCCAAAATAAGCTTGATGTTTTGCACCAGTCGCTCTCGGGTCAGTCTGATTCGCGTTTGGCGCTTTCGGTTGTGATGGCGTTGGTTTGGTTGGGTGCTGGTCTATTGCCAGCTGCT
>CAJYBL010000278.1 GCA_913064995.1 uncultured Alphaproteobacteria bacterium | reverse complement strand
TCTTCACCAACATTCGGAATATCGCGGGTGATTTCTTCCTGACCAAGCTTGGTATCACGCGCCATGACCTCATATTCCTCGATATGGATCGAGGTAAAAACGTCATCACGAACGATACGCTCAGAAATCAGGATTGAATCCTCAAAATTGTAACCATTCCATGGCATGAAGGCCACCAGCACGTTACGACCAAGCGCCAACTCACCATCTTCAGTTGATGGGCCATCAGCAATAATATCACCGCGGCGAACCGTATCACCAACTTTAACAAGCGGACGCTGGTTTACCGTTGTGTTCTGATTTGAACGCTGGAATTTCAGCAGGCTGTAGATATCGACTGGTGAGACATTGCCTTCAGTATCGCCACTGGCACGAACCACGATGCGCGTTGCGTCAACCTGATCAATCACACCGGCACGGCGGGCAACGATCGTAACGCCTGAGTCACGTGCAACACGCGCTTCCATGCCTGTACCAACGATTGGCGCCTCAGCCCGCAAAAGCGGAACCGCCTGACGCTGCATGTTTGATCCCATCAGAGCGCGGTTCGCATCGTCATTCTCGAGAAACGGAATCAAGGCGGCGGCAACTGAAACCAACTGTTTCGGTGACACATCCATCAATTCAATATCGGTTGGACGGGCAAGACCAATGTCTCCTGACCGGCGAACAGGAATCAATTCACCAACGAATTTTTTGTTGCCATCCAATTCGGCATTCGCCTGCGCAATTGTATAGCGGCCTTCTTCCATCGCCGAAATATAACGCACTTCGGCCGTAACCTTGCCATCAACGACCTTGCGATAAGGTGTTTCGATAAAGCCATAGCGGTTGATTTTGGCAAAGGTTGCCAATGAGTTGATCAAACCAATATTCGGGCCTTCAGGTGTTTCAATTGGGCAGATACGGCCATAATGGGTTGGATGCACATCGCGCACCTCAAAGCCCGCACGTTCACGGGTCAAACCACCCGGCCCAAGAGCCGAAACACGACGCTTATGGGTAATTTCAGACAAAGGATTGGTCTGATCCATAAATTGCGACAATTGTGATGAGCCAAAAAACTCACGAACCGCAGCTGCGGCTGGCTTGGCATTAATCAGATCGGCAGGCATAACCGTATCAATCTCGACCGATCCCATCCGTTCGCGAATAGCCCGCTCCATACGAAGCAAGCCGATGCGATATTGATTTTCCATCAATTCACCAACCGATCGCACGCGGCGGTTGCCAAGATGGTCAATGTCATCAATGTCACCTTGACCATCTTTAAGGCTAACAAGCACTTTCAGAATGGCCATCACGTCCTGCTTGCGTAGAACACGAAGATTGTCATCAGTTTCCATTTCAAGGCGCGAATTCATCTTTACGCGGCCAACCGATGACAAATCATAGCGGTCAGAATTAAAGAACAGGCTTTGAAACAGGCCGTGCGAGCTTTCCAATGTTGGCGGCTCACCTGGACGCATGACGCGGTAGATATCAACCAGCGCTTCTTCACGGCAAGTATTGCGGTCAGCCGCAAGCGTATTGCGAAGATGTGGGCCGTAATTCACATTGTCGATGAACAGGATGCTAATTTCTTTGGTGCCATTCGCCTCAAACTTGGCCAACAGATCTTCGGTGATCTCGTCACCAGCTTCGGCAAAGACTTCGCCGGTGGTCATATTAACAACATCTTCAGCGGCAAACCGGCCAAGAAGATCAGAATCACCAACAAGAACTGCCTTCACACCAGACTCAGCCAGTTTGTTCAACGACCGCGGGGTCATTTTTGTGCCAGCGCTAGCAATGACCTTTTTGGTTTTGGCATCAATCAAATCGCGGATAAGCTTGCTGCCTTTCAGTGACTCGACGTCGAATTCAAAGGCCCAACCGTCACCCTGACGGCGATAAGTTACTGATTTATAGAAATGTCCAAGAATTTCTTCACGGCTCATTCCAACAATTTTGCTTGCTTCGACGGCTTCGCCGCTTTCCGCACAGGCGTCAAGATAGGCGAGCGACTCATCATCGGGAAGCGCCATCATGAAGGTCGTTGCTGGCAGCTTACGCT
>CAJYBL010000277.1 GCA_913064995.1 uncultured Alphaproteobacteria bacterium | reverse complement strand
GCTGACCTGGCTGTTGAGGCCGAATTTTTTTCCTTTGGGACGAATGATTTGACGCAAACTTCGCTTGGCATCAGCCGTGACGATGCCGGATCTTTCCTGCATGATTATGCTGATAAAGAGATTTATCCGGTTGATCCGTTTGTGTCGATTGACCTTGAAGGGGTTGGCAGTTTGGTTGAAATGGGGGTTGAACGCGGCCGTAAAACCCGCCCTGATATCAAGCTTGGTATATGCGGTGAACATGGAGGCGATGGCGATTCAATTCTGTTCTTTGAAAAGGTCGGTCTTGATTACGTGTCTTGTTCGCCTTACCGTGTCCCTGCGGCGCGCCTTGCCGCAGCACAAGCCACGATCAAAGTTCGCCAAACCGATTAACCCTCGCTGGTTATTGACATAAATCGCTGCCGCAAAAGCGTCGCCTGTTCGGTTGCGGCTCGGCCGCTTGCCATCAAAAGAGATAAGATAAGGAAAAAGCCAGCAAATGCTGGCTTTTGTCGATGGGTAGATTGGGTTTCAAATTGGGCTGGGACAGCCTTATTTGATGCCAAGACCGCCAAAGCGCTTGTTAAAGCGGGCAACCTGACCACCTGAGTCAAGGATGCGATGCTGGCCAGTCCATGCTGGATGGGTCTTTGGGTCAATGTCGAGTTTCAACACATCGCCAGGCTGTCCCCAAGTCGAGCGCGTTGTATGTTCGCTGCCATCGGTCATTACAACGGTGATTTCGTGGTAATCTGGGTGAATATCTTTTTTCATGCCGATCTCCGGTTTTATGCTCAACTGCCTGTTCGCGATGATAGATTTGCCACGCGGCAGAATGTCCCTCGCCAACAAACGGCGCTGGTGGTATATCCCCTATAGCGATGATAAGCAAGCCCCCAAGCATAGAAATTAAATGGTTAGCGGGCCAGGTGAGCAAAAATTGGGGTTGATGAATGAATAACGGGCAGAAAACTGATCACCAGACAGCATTTTTGGTGGATCAGACATTAGAAACAACTCGCCGTTACACCAGCCGCCAGCTATTGGCCGTCTTTTGGCCCTACCTTCAGCCGCACCGTCTCCGAATCGCGCTTGCCATTTTAGCGCTTGTGCTTGTTGCTGGTGCGCTTCTTGGAATGGGGCGCGGTCTTGCCTATCTTGTTGATGAAGGGCTTGGCAAACGCGACCCTGCCTTGCTTGATCGCGCGGTGATGGCAACAGCGATGATTGCCGTGGTTCTGGCCTTTGGCAGCTATCTTCGCACCAGCATGGTGAATAAAATTGGCGAAATGGTACTGGCTGATATTCGCCGCGCCATTTTTGGCCATGCCATTACCTTATCGGCTGGATGGTTTGAAAATGCAAGAACCGGTGATGTGCTATCCAGAATTACAACCGATACCAGCATTGTTCAAACGGTCATGACCTCGACCCTGTCAATGGCAGCGCGTAATTTCCTGCTTTTGATTGGTGGGCTTGTGATGGTGGTTCTATCCAGTCCGAAAATGTCGCTTGTGGTGTTGATCGTTGTGCCGCTGGTTGTGTTGCCGCTGATTTTCATGGGACGCCGGTTACGCGCTGCCTCGAGATTGGCGCAAGACCGGCTTGCTGATGTCGGGGTTGAGGCTGAAGAGACAGTTAGCGCTATTCGCACGGTGCAGGCCTTTGGACGCGAAGATTATGTCAAAGGGCATTTTGAACGGGCGGTTGGTTTATCGCTTGACGCTGGTCTTGCACGGGTTCGCCTTCGCGGCTTGTTAAGTGGCATTGTGATTTTTCTGGTCTTTAGCGGTATTGGCGCCATCCTGTGGATTGGTGGGCAGGATTTGATGGCCGGACGGATCAGCGCTGGCGACCTGTCATCGTTTATTTTCTATGCTTTTCTGGTGGCAAGCTCGACTGGTTTTCTATCCGAACTTGCTGGAGATTTACAGCGGGCAGCGGGTGCGGCTGAACGCATTGCGCAATTGCTGGACACCGAGGCAAGCCTGCCCGCACCAGCGTCGCCGCAACCGATCAATATGGCGGCTGCAATAGCATGTGAATTTGCTGGTATTCAATTTGCCTATCCGGCCGCGGTGAACCG
>CAJYBL010000276.1 GCA_913064995.1 uncultured Alphaproteobacteria bacterium | reverse complement strand
TGATAATGAACCTATTCCATTGCATCCCAAGGCTGCGGACGAAGCAACGGTTGCGCTTCACGGGCTTGATGCGATGCGCAAGATTGATCGTAGCTTTAATGAAAAGCAGTTTCTTGACGGTGCCAGCGCCGCATTTGAAATGATTTTGACCGCCTATGCTGAAGGCAATATCACCCAGTTGAAACGGCTATTGGGCTATGATCTTTTGCAGAGTTTTACCGGATCAATCCAAGCGCGGGCAAAGGCCAAAGAAAGCATCTTCATTACTTTGGATGATATTCGCGAAGCCAGCATCTTAAATATTTCAATCATTGATCAGCTTGCCAGCATCACCGTGCATTTTCATTCGGTGCAAACACGCATTGCCAAGGATGAAAATGATGAAGTGATTGAGGCAGATGAGTCGGGCGCGCGGGAATATACCGATATCTGGACATTCGAACGCGATTTGACCTTGTCTGATCCAAACTGGAAACTGGTCGAAACTGAGTCCGAGCCCGCCGAAGACTGATCGAGGCCAAACATGCCCAAGAAACGCATTATCAAATCAGACGATGATACGGTTTTATGGCAAAGGGTGATCACCGAAGTAAAACCGCTAAAATCAACCATTGAATTGGATGAATTTGCAGCGATTTTTGCGGAGTCTGATCATTTGGCACTGCCCGTAGCAAAACCGTCTGGCCGCATGAAGAAACCGCCAGTCAAACCCGCACGACCGCCGATTGCCGCAACATCATCAGCATCAGTCAATAAAGCCAACCCTGTTGATTTGCGTCAAGGCGAACGCGCCGGTATTGATGGACGTACCCAGCGGCGGCTTTTTCGGGGTGATGTGCCGGTTGACCGGCGGCTTGATTTGCATGGCCTAACCGCGGCACGCGCCGAATGCCGGTTAGCGCAATTTATCGAAACGGCCGCGCGCGATGGATGCCGCTGCGTTCTTGTCATCACTGGCAAAGGGGCGGGTATTCTTCGTGGCCATGTTCCCGATTGGTTAAAACGCCAACCTTTGTCGCCGCATATTCTGGCCTTGGCGGAGGCGCGTCAACATGATGGCGGCAGTGGTGCGCTATATGTGTTATTGCGCCGCCAACGGAGCCGATAGCGATGACGCCCTTTGGCTTAAAAATGCGCGAATGGCGACGCCAGAAAAATCTGACCCAGCAACAGCAAGCTAAATTTTTAGGTGTTTCCAAAGCCTATATATCAGCGCTTGAAACCGGTGCGCGTGGCCAGCCATCGCCAGTTGTTGTTGATCAGATATGTGTTTGGCTTGGGCTGATCTGGGATGATGCTGAAGAATTGAAACGGCTGGCTAGCCTGTCGCACCCAAAGCCAACGATTGATGTTCGCAATCAAACCGCCGAAGCGGTGTATCTTGCCAATCTTTTGGCGCGGAATATCAACCGGCTGTCAGCAACCGAATGCCGGCAACTCATTGATGAAATTGAACGGCTCACTGCATCCTAGCTCAATTTTGTGATGCTTCGCGAAACTGTGAAGCGGCGTCAATTGGTGAAAAATCTTTTTTGTGCTAACACTAGCGGCTTGACCTTATGAATTTAGTGCCTATTTTCCCCTACTGCCGTCGGCGGTATTTTAAAGCTTAAAGCGGTCGTGTCTGCGCAGCGCCTCATTGGCTTGCCAAAAAGGAAAGACAAATGACACCTGAAATTATTCGTGATCATATTGCCAAATTGTCTGTTGAAATGGTGGATCAATTAACTGAACGCGATATTCATGAATTGAGTGATGCGGCCGAAGCGGCAATTCTTGCCGGTGGTGGTTTTGGCTGGCTGTCGCCGCCACCAAAATCGGTGATGGAAGATTACTGGCGCGGGGTGCAGATGATCCCCGACAGGCATTTGATTCTGGCACGTCTTGATAAGGTGATTGCTGGCAGCTGTCAGATTGTGCGCCCGCCAAAAAACAACGAAGCCCAGAAATTTGCTTGCCAATTGACAACATTTTTCATCGCCCCTTGGGCGCGTGGTCATGGTCTTGCGCAATTGATTATTGCCGAAGCAGAAGCACTGGCGAAATCTGAAGGGTTTTTGATGATCAATCTTGAT
>CAJYBL010000275.1 GCA_913064995.1 uncultured Alphaproteobacteria bacterium | reverse complement strand
GGATAGGCATCAATGATCTTTTCAGGGTCGGGCAAATTAACATCAACCAATAGGCTTAACGCCTTTTCGGCCCGTTCCTTGGGTGACATTGAAACATGATAACGAAAAATCTCATCAATTTGATCGCCAATTGTCATGACTGGATTTAAGGCAGTCATGGGTTCTTGGAAAATCATCGAAATTTCACTACCACGCAATTCACGAAGGCGTTCATAGGTGACTTTGGTTAGATCTTCACCACCAAAGATAACTTCACCCTTGCCAACACGCACATGTGGTGCTGGCAACAAACCCATAACAGCACGTGCCGTCAGTGATTTTCCTGACCCACTTTCACCAACAACACAAACGGTCTCACCCGTATTCAGTTCAAGGTCAATGTCCTGAACCGCATATTGCCGGTCAGCGCCAGTTGGCAGCAAAATAGAAAGGTCGCTTATCGAGAGAAGCTTTTTTGTCATTGACGTTCTTTCAAACGAGGGTTCAGCGCGTCGTTCAGCCCCTCACCAATCAGGTTAATTGCCAGCACCGTTATCAAGATAGCAACACCGGGAAATGTGCAAACCCACCAAGCCGATCTCAACATGGTGCGGCCCGCTCCGATCAGAAAACCCCAGCTCATGATATTTGGATCGCCAAGGCCAAGAAAGGCGAGCCCACTTTCAATCAGAATGGCGGTCGCCACCATCAAAGAGCCAACGACAATAATTGGGCTAAGGCAATTTGGCAGGATTTCCCAAAGCATGATGCGAAGGTCGCTCATTCCCAGGGTGTGACAGGCTTGCACAAATTCACGATTCTTGACTGCCAAGAATTCGCCTCTCACAAGCCTTGCAACGCCTGGCCATGACACAACCGCAATCGCAATAACAATACTGCCCATTGACGGTTTCATAATCGCGACCAGCAAAATGGCAAAGATAAAGGATGGGATTGTCTGGAAGATTTCAGTGACACGCATCAGAATGTCATCAATAATGCCGCCAAAATAACCGGCAAAAGCACCAAAGAAAATCCCAATAAACACCGAAACAAGCGTGGCAACAAATCCGATCAGCAATGATGTTTTAGCACCATGTACAATGCCTGAAGCTACATCACGCCCAAGCGAGTCACTGCCAAGAAGAAAGCCATTGGTAAGTGGTTTTGACAGTGGCTTGCCAACCAAACGGAACGGGTCTTCTGGGTAAAGAAAACTTGCTGTTATCGCCATCACAATAATCAACACAATAACGAATAATCCAAAAACAGCAGCATGATTTCGTTTGTATCGCGCCCAAAAATTTTCCATGTCAATTGACCTCAATTCGTGGATCGAGGAAGCAGTAAATAATGTCGACAATCAAATTCACCACGACAACGAGCATTGACGACAAAAGGAAAATGCCAAGAAGCAGATTTAGATCGCGCGCAAAAAGCGATTCAAACGCCAGCATTCCCAATCCGGGCCAGGCAAAGACGGACTCGACAATCACCGACCCACCAATCAATGCGCCAACCTGAACGCCCGCCATCGTTACAACAGGCAAAAGCGCGTTGCGCAAAACATGGACATAGGTGATGCGCCTTTCGGTCAGGCCTTTTGCCCTTGCCGTCACAACGTAATCCTGCCCATATTGCTCTAGCATCGAAGCCCGCATCATTCGCGTATATAACGCAAGATAAAAAAGCGACAATGTAATCGTTGGTAGAACAAGATGGCGAGACACATCCACAACATAGTCCCAGCCTTCATAAAAGGCGGCAACATTAGTCATGCCACTTGTCGGAAACCATCCAAGATTTAGCGAAAAGACAACGATCATCATTAACCCCACCCAGAATAGTGGCGTTGCATATGTGATCAGGGCAAATACGGTAATGACGGCGTCTTTCCATGTGTTCAGCCGCATTGCAGCCAAAAGACCCAGCAGAATGCCAAAGCCAACAGCCAGAATAATCGTGCTGGTCATCAGTAAACCGGTTGCGGCAAACCGGTCAAAGATCAATTCATTGACGGGCATATCATGTCTAAAAGAATATCCAAGATCTAGGCTTAGAACATTTTTCAGATAAACCATCAGCTGGACGGGTAACGGTTGATCCAA
>CAJYBL010000274.1 GCA_913064995.1 uncultured Alphaproteobacteria bacterium | reverse complement strand
AGATGACGCCAAACAAAGCTTTGGGAGCCTTGGCTTTTCAGTGCAAAACCTAACCCCGAAGGTTGCTGGGGAGATGGGGCTTGATGCCGAAAAGACTGGTGTTGCTGTTAGTGAGGTGATTGCGGGCAGTCCTGCCGCCGAAAAAGGGCTTCAGGTTGGTGATATTTTGCGGCGATTTGGCCAGCGCCAGGTTGAAGGCGCGGCCGACCTTGCCAAGGCTATCAATGATGCTGAAGAGAGCGGCCGGTCCGGGATTTTGATCCTGATTGAACGCGAAGGCCGTGAACGCTTTATTCAGATCAGCTTTGCCAAAAAATAGGCTGTTCCTTCAATGCGAAATTGCAGATGGCATGTTTTGATTTGAAAAAACAAAGGGGGCCGGTTTCGGCCCCTTTTATCTGGATCGATAGGTTGAGTCCCTAAATTTTATTTGCGATAAAATCACGTTCTTTATAGCCTTGAAGATATAGCAGGCCGCGAAGATCAGTATGGTTAAGCTGGATTGTCACTTTGGACAACAGCAACGGCTTGCCCTCAAAGGCCACACCCATGCCGGCGGCTTGCAGCATCGCCAGATCATTTGCCCCATCGCCAATGGTTGCCGCATCAATCGGATCGATACCATTCTGTTTGCAATAATGCTTAAGATAGGTGGCTTTGGCTTTGCGATCGAGAATTGGCTTCTGGACCGTGCCAAGAATTTTGTTATCGCGCACATGCATATGATTGGCGCGGTGGTCATGGAAACCGCACATCGCGGCAACTGGGCCGGTGATGACGTCAAATCCACCCGACACAAGATAGCATTTTGCTCCATTGGCTCGCATCGTATGAACAAGTTCAATTGCGCCTGATGTTGGCGTTACTGTAGTAATCAATTGATCAAACAGGCGACTGGATTTGCCAGCAAGCATGCTAACACGTTCAAATAACGCGCCTTCAAAATCAATTTCACCAGCCATTGCGCGTTTGGTGATGGCGGTAACAGCATCGCCAAGACCGGCAAGTGCGGCCAGATCATCAAGAGATTCGCTGGTGATGATCGTGCTGTCCATGTCTGCCATCAGGATTTGTTTGCGGCGCCGGTCGGTTGGAACAATATTGACATCCAATTGTTTGTCGGCGGCGCGGCGGCGCAATATCTGAAAAGCGTCCTTATGCTGCAGATCCTCTGCTTTAAAATTGCCCTTGGGCTGGCAAAGCAGTTCCGCCGCATAGCCTTGATGAAGCCAATATGGCGCGTCCAAGGGGCGTAGAAAGGCAAAGTCATCGGCAAGACCGGCAAGCCATGCTGCCGCATCATAATTGCCGGATGGATGCTTCGAGGTTGAAAAAACAAGTGCATGGTGCATAGTGCAGTCACCTGCCGCCAAATTGGCGGTAAATTGGAGTTAAATGTGTCAAAAGCAGCGCAAAACGCCCTTATAAGCGCGAGACAGGCCAGCTATATCATGATTGCAGGCCCGACTGCATCAGGTAAATCGCAGTTTGCGGTTGATCTTGCTTGCCAGTTGGATGGCGAGGTGATCAATGCTGACTCGATTCAGCTTTATGCTGATTTGTCAATTTTGTCGGCGCGCCCATCAAAGTTCGATATGGAGAATATTTCGCATCATCTTTATGGGGTTCTTGATGGCGGGCATCGGGCGTCGGTTGCCGCATGGCTTGAATTGGCCTCAACGGCGATGATCGCAATCCGGGCGCGGGGCAAAATGCCAATCATTATTGGCGGTACAGGCATGTATCTTGACGCGGCTTTGAATGGCATTGCGCCCATTCCCGTTGTGCCAGCTACTATCCATGAAGATTGCATGTCGCTGTTTGATGCCATTGGCGGGGAGGCGTTTCGGCAAAAGCTGGCGCTTCATGACCCGCTGGTTGCGTCACGGCTTTACGATGGTGACCGTCAAAGGCTGATCCGCGCAATGGGGGTTTTTAACGCCACTGGAATCGCTCTTGGCCAATTCCAAAAAGCCGAGCATGAAGATGCGCTGGCTGGCAGGCCGGTAAAAATTGCGATTCTGCCGCCGCGCGATGTTCTTTATGCCCGCATCGATGCGCGTTTCGATGAGATGCTGGAACAAGGCGCGATGGACGAGGTTAGACAGTTTATTAACAGGCAG
>CAJYBL010000273.1 GCA_913064995.1 uncultured Alphaproteobacteria bacterium | reverse complement strand
AAGGCACCTGCCAGCCGCCTCACGGAATCGGCAACCTCATCCCAGTTTTTAGCAGTCCATTTGCCTTTTCTCTTATTAAACAACAGCGGTTTTTTACCAAGCATGACCGCATTTTCAAAAAAAGCGCCGGCAAGATTGGCTTTGGTGACATATCGGGGCATATCGGCATTTTTTATGGTAGCGCTCATGCTTTGCTGTCTTTGGGATGGTTGATGCCTGATGTTAAGCCTATCTGAAAATCGGGCAAATGCAATCCGATTGATCGGAATTTAGCATTTGGTTTTGAGGCGGTTTGCCTGAGCAAAGCAACATAGTGAATTTGTTATCGGATGGATGGGCTGAAAGGTGCGCGGCAGGACGGTACGTTCACCAAGTTCAAATTTAAGCGCTTGGATAAAACTTTGCAGCTTAACTGATGTGGCAGAATGGCGGCAGGGGCGTTAATGCGGCAATATCCGTTGGTTGCCGTAACACGGTCATCACCGATTGATCTCCAAAATTCGCAAATACAGCAATTCAGCATGCTTGCGCCCCGATCGCATCAAATAGCGGCTCCAGAAAGCTGGAAAAAAGTTAAATCAGGTTGGTTTTCAGCCAAGCAATACTGGCAAAAGACTGGCCAAAAGCAGTGATGCCATCACGATGTTGAACAGGCGTAATCGGGTTTCTGTTTTCAAAAACTGCCCAATCAGAATGCCAAACAGAGTCCAAGTACAGGCCGACCCAAATGTGACTAGCGCCAAGACAATAAAAATTACCAGCACTTCGCTGGCAAGATTGGCAGCGCTGCTGGTATAGGCGGTAACCGAAGAAATGATGACGGTAATGCCTTTTGGATTGACCAGTTGAAACATGGCGGCCTGCCAAAACCGCAAAGGCCTGTCATCATGGCGCGTTTCAGCACGGCCCGCATTGGCAATTTTCCAAGCAAGATAAAGCAGAAATAAAATGCTGATTATCTTTAAAACATCATAAAGCGCAGGAAGCACAGAAAACAGGCTGGCAAGGCCAAATCCGGCCGCCACGACAAGGATCGTAAAGCCAGTAAAAACGCCTAAAATATGCGGCAGGCTGGCACGAAAGCCAAAATTGGCACCTGACGCCGCTAACATCACATTATTCGGCCCGGGCGTAAAAGCGGCAACAAAGGCAAAAAGGCTAAATGATAAAAGGGTTGGTAAATCCATAAGGCCAGAATAACCACGCTGAGGTTTATCACGCCGTTGGATATGGCCAAATCGTGACGTCAACCATCACTCTAGGCAAAGCGGTGAATGCTTGGCAAGTGATGCGTGGTTGAAGGTAAGGCGTAATGCTCAACTGGAACAAGAGGCGGCGGATCAGATGGCGTAAGAACGCAAGCTTGCTGTGCCGCTCATAGGATGGTGCAGAGCCATTCTGATTCAGCAAGCTGCAGCGTGTCGCAATGCAGCCGCAAGCGTGCACGCTTATCATCCGTCAAGGGCTTAATGGGTGAAACGAAGCGCTTCGCCGGCGGCGCGGATCAAGGCGCGCGCTTTATTGCGGGTTTCTTCATATTCGGAGTCAGGGTCACTGTCATAGACAATGCCAGCACCAGCCTGAACATACATGGTTTGATCCTTCACCACAGCCGTGCGAAGGGCGATACAGGTATCAAGATCACCTGCCACCGAAATATAGCCAATGGCACCTGAATAGGCACCGCGGCGGTCGGGTTCAAGCTCGTCAATCAATTCCATTGCGCGAATTTTTGGGGCGCCGGAAACGGTACCAGCAGGAAAACCGGCAATAAGTGCATCAACCGCATCCAGATCATCACGGATTTCACCTTCAACCTGCGAGGCGATATGCATCACATGGCTGTAATATTCGACATCGTAATTTGATTTGACCCTGACAGTTCCGGGCTTTGACACGCGGCCAACATCATTGCGGCCAAGGTCAAGAAGCATCAAATGTTCGGCGCGTTCTTTGATATCGGCCATCAGATCGGCTGCATTTGCCGCATCTTCATCAGGCGTTTCGCCACGTTTTCGGGTGCCCGCAACCGGCCTAATGGTGACATCCTTGCCGCGCAACCGCACCAGAATTTCAGGGCTAGAACCAACAATCGACATTTTGCCAAAATTAAAATGAAACAAAAAGG
>CAJYBL010000272.1 GCA_913064995.1 uncultured Alphaproteobacteria bacterium | reverse complement strand
CATCAAAGCGGCAACAACAAATCGGCGAATCAGCATGTAGATGCTCCCTTGCAAAATAGCCACAATGGCTAGTTACGCGCTGGCTTTTTGCGCATCTCAATGGTACAACCAACCTCTATTTAACGCAAAAGGTATTAGAGTTATGATCCCGCGATATTCCCGACCGGAAATGAGCGCCATCTGGTCTGAGGAAAGCAAGTTCCAGATTTGGTTTGAAATCGAAGCACATGCCTGTGACGCACAGGCAAAATTGGGGGTTATCCCCGCATCGGCAGCCGCCATAGTTTGGGAAAAAGGCGCTTTTGACATTGACCGAATCAATGAGATTGAGCGCGAAACCAAACATGATGTTATCGCATTCCTAACCAATCTGGCCGAATATATTGGCGAAGATGCGCGCTTCGTCCATCAAGGCATGACCTCATCTGACATTCTTGATACCACCTTGTCGGTGCAGATGGCGCGGGCAAGTGATCTGCTGATCGAGGGGATTGACCGTTTACTTGCCGGACTGAAAAAACGTGCCTTTGAGCATAAACGCACCCCGACCATTGGCCGCAGTCATGGCATCCATGCCGAACCCGTTACTTTTGGACTAAAACTGGCCGGTTTTTTCGCCGAATTTAGCCGCTGCCGTGAACGGCTTGTCGCCGCCAAACGCGAAATTGCCACTTGTGCCATTTCAGGTGCGGTTGGCACATTCGCGCATATCGATCCAGCGGTCGAAGCTCATGTTGCCGACAAAATGGGGCTGACGATTGAGCCTGTGTCAACGCAGGTGATTCCGCGTGACCGTCATGCCATGTTCTTTGCCGTGCTTGGCGTCGTGGCAAGTTCGGTTGAACGGCTTGCAACCGAAATCCGGCACCTTCAGCGCACCGAAGTGCGTGAGGCTGAAGAATTTTTCTCGGCTGGCCAAAAAGGGTCATCAGCCATGCCGCATAAGCGCAATCCGGTTCTGACCGAGAATTTGACTGGGATTGCCCGTATTGTTCGTGCTGCGGTCGTGCCTGCATTGGAAAATGTGGCGCTATGGCATGAGCGCGATATCTCGCATTCATCGGTTGAACGTGTCTTCGCCCCTGATGCCACCATTGGGCTTGATTTTGCGCTTCATCGTCTTGCTGGCGTGATAGAAAGTCTGTTGATCTATCCTGAAACAATGCAAGCTAATCTCGACAAGCTTGGCGGGCTTGTGCATTCACAGCAGGTGTTGCTGGCGCTGACGCAAAAAGGGGTAAGCCGCGAAGATTCCTATGTCTATGTTCAGCGCAATGCGATGAAAATCTGGGCGGAGGGCGGCAGCTATCTTGATAAGTTGAAAGCCGATGAAGATGTGGCGGCAAATCTGACAAGCAGCGAACTTGACGCGCTTTTCGATCTTGAACAGCATTTCCGCCATGTCGACACAATCTTTAATCGGGTTTTTGGCTAATTCATTGTAATGTGGTCATGATCTGGCCAAAACTAGGGTTTACTCCATGACACAAAAGACACCGCTCTATGAAGGCAAGGCCAAAGTGATTTTTGAAGGCCCAGAAGATGGCACGCTAATCCAGCGTTTCAAAGATGATGCAACCGCCTTTAACGCGCAGAAAAAAGACGTGATTTCGGGCAAGGGCATTTTAAATAATTATATCAGCGAACATATCATGATGGCCGTTGGCGAGCTTGGCATTCCCAACCATTTCATCAGCCGCATCAGTGATCGCGAACAGCTGATCCGCAAATTGGAAATCATTCCGGTTGAAGTGGTAGTTCGTAATATTGCTGCCGGATCCATCTGTCCGCGTCTTGGGCTTGAAGAAGGGTCAATGCTAAACAACAGCCTTGTTGAATTTTGCCTGAAAGACGACAGTCTTGGCGATCCGATAATCGCACCTGAGCATATTTTCACTTTTGGCTGGGCCACACCGGAAGAGATGGAAATCATTGTCGAAGATACATTGCGGATTAATGATTTTCTGACCGGCCTGTTTCTTGGAATTGGCGTCCGGCTGATTGATTTCAAGCTGGAATTTGGACGTTATGACACGGAAGATGGCATTGAAATCATGCTTGCTGATGAAATCAGCCCTGATAATTGTCGCCTTGGGGATGCCGAAACCAACGAGAAAATGGATAAAGACCGGTTTCGTCGCGATTTGGGCGGGCTTGTCGAAGCC
>CAJYBL010000271.1 GCA_913064995.1 uncultured Alphaproteobacteria bacterium | reverse complement strand
GTTCTTGCTAACCGCCTTAGCAGTAGCGGCAAATTCAAGGTGTTGCTGATCGAGGCTGGGCCGACCGATAACCGCTTTTGGGTCAAAACCCCGATTGGTTATGGCATGACCTTCCATGATGAAACGATCAATTGGGCTTATCATACGATTCCTGAAATCGGCCTTGGCAATCGCCAGCTATATTGGCCACGTGGCAAAATTCTTGGCGGGTCGAGCTCGATCAATGCGCTTGTCTATCATCATGGCCATCAAGCCGATTATGATGATTGGGCCGCGGCAGGCAATCCGGGCTGGGACTATCATGCCATTAAACCGGTCTATGATGAGTTTGAGGATATTATCCACGCCGATACGCAGCCCGCACGAATGGGCAAATTGACGGTTAGTGATGTTGCCAATGAATATCACCCGCTAAAATCATATTTCTTTGCAATGGCAAATGAGATGGGCTTGCAAAGCGAAGCTGCCTGTCAATTGGATGGTGAGGGCATCTATCCCTATTTTATCACCACCCGCAAAGGCCAGCGCTGTTCATCATCGCAAGCCTTTTTAACGCTAGCCCGTGGCCGCCCGAATTTAACCATCATGACCGATTCAATGGCAACGCGTGTAGAAACCGCCGATGGGCGGGCTGTCGCGGTTCATGTGATGCAAAAGGGCAAGGCGATCCGTTTGGCGGCATCATGTGAAATCATCTTGTCGGCTGGCGCGGTAAATTCGCCCCAAATTCTGCAATTATCCGGCATTGGTCCGGGCGCGATTAGCCAGCGCCTTGGCATTGATGTGGTTCTTGATCAGCCAAATGTCGGGCTGCATCTGTCCGATCATCTTGGCATCAATTATTACCAAAAGGCGAACCAGCCAACGCTGAACGCCATTCTTGGCAGTTGGCCGCGGGTTGCGCTTGCTGGACTGCATTATCTTTTGCAGAAAAAAGGCCCGTTATCGCTTGGCGTTAACCAGCTTGGTGGGCTGCTTTGTGCGAAACCCGACGTGCCAAGACCCGATATGCAGATCTATATCAATCCCATCACCTATCGCACCGCCCCGCAAGGCGGGCGTCGGCCCATTTTGCCCGACCGTGAATCAGGCTTTATTTTCAGCTTTAACGCATGTCGTCCCTTTAGCACTGGCCAGATTGAAATTACCAGCCCTGATTGGCGGCAACCGCCGCGCATTGATGGCAATTACCTGTCAGATCAGCGTGATCTGGATGATGTGGTGGCGATGGCGCGTTTGATTGGCAAGATGCAGAATAGCGCCACAATAAAGGGGCTGTTGGCAGCGCCGTGTGAAACCGGACTATCGGCCATGTCAGATCAGGCCATCATTGATGATTTTCGGGAACGAAGCGGCACGGTTTTCCACCCTTGTGGCACTTGCCGGATGGGGCCAGATGCAGCGCATGCTGTTGTTGATCCGTCATTGCGGGTGCATGGCATTGACCGGCTGCGCATTGCTGATGCTTCCGTGTTTCCGAATATCACCTCAGCCAATTTGAATGCGCCAACGATCATGCTGGCGCATAAGGCCGCCCAGCTAATCCTTGCGGCGCAAACCATTTGATAAGATCAAGATTGATGGTAAGACCTGTTTAAAGCTGCTGAGCGATAGCTGTTGTATGACGGCCTGTTTCAGGCGGGTTGCCTTGCGATAAAGGTAAAATACGCCTATATAAACGTCATCAATTAACTCTCGCGGGCGCCGCGGAAATAGCAAGGCTTTAGCAATGAAATCGAAATCCTCTTACCTGTTAGCAGGCGCGGTCGCGCTGGCGGTTGCTGGCTGGATGCTGTCGGATGATTTGTTTGGCAAGGCTGATGGCACCGCATCACAAGATTCGGCATCGGCCACGTCAGTGACTGCCGCGCCAGCGGTAACCACCGAATCTGAATTGCCAGAAAATGGATTATTGGTGTCGGCTGTCGAGGTCAAGAATCAACCAATCACCCGCATTATTCGCGCAAGCGGTGTCAGCAAGGCCAAATTTGAAATGACCGTCTCGGCAAAGGCTGATGGACAGATCATTTCGCTTGATGCGGTTGAGGGCAATGATGTTGCCGCCGGCGATGTTTTGGTACGTCTTGATACAGGTACGCTTGCCGAACAGATCAACGCTGCCAAGGCCAATCTTGAAGTTGCCAAACGCCGCCGCGAAGTGACCGAGCGTCTTGCCAAAGAAAATT
>CAJYBL010000270.1 GCA_913064995.1 uncultured Alphaproteobacteria bacterium | reverse complement strand
CTTGTTGTAGGAGACGCCAAGATGACCAAACCGGACCATCATTGAGAATAGTTTGCCATCTTTCCAATGTCCGGGAAATTGCTGGAAGTCCTTATACAGCATGTCATCAAACGGATAATCAGCAGCATTGAGTTCTTCGATATACCCAGCGACATTGAGTTGTTGTACAAATTCACCATCAGACAAAATGACATCATAAGTGCCAGGCGGAGACTGCGCAATCAAACCCAGCATGTTGTCGCCGCCAGCATAATATTTCGGCTTAAACTTCACATTATTAGCTGCTTCAAATTCGGCAACCACATCTGGTTCGCCATGCCCGTACCAGGCCAGCATGTTAATCTCAACTGGCGCTGCCCAAGCCCGCGAGATAAAAGGGGTCGACAATGCCGTGGCCGCGCCATAGGCAAGCACCCGGCGCCGTGACAGCTTTGATGTTAAAATTGGTGATTTATGCTTCATGTCCTGAGTTCTCCTTAAATTCCAACTTCTGGCTTCTCAGTTTTGACCAAATCCAATATGATTGCAAAAGATTAGTCGAAAATTAACCATAAGACATTTGGTAAGGCTCAGACTGATTAGGGAAATCTGTTGATCATTTGCATTTAAAAAGATGCCACGGACCCAAAAGTGACAAAGGAGATGAATAGGTGAATCGGGTTGAATTTCATGACTTTTTTGGCGATAACGCGCCGATTATTCTACCTGTTATCCATGTCATTGACCACAATCAGACAGCCAACAATATCGAAACATTAATTGATGCTGGCATCAGCGGATGTTTTCTAATCAATCATGATTTTGGTGTGGATAAATTCTTGCCAATCATTCGCTCGATTCGTTCCTGTTATACGGATTTCTGGATTGGGCTGAATTTTTTGGCAGTAACCGGGCGTGATGCATTTCCGGTTCTTGCCACACTTGGCAAGCAAGGATGCCGGATTGATGCTTATTGGGCCGATGACGCCCGTATTGATGAGCGCGAAGACCAGCAAATAGAGGCCGATGAAATTCAAAACATTCGCAAACAGACAGGCTGGAATGGCCTTTATTTTGGCGGTACAGCGTTTAAAAAACAGCGCAAAGTGAAACCCGCGGATTATACAAAATCTGCGCTGGTTGCTGGTGGCTTTATGGATGTAGTGACGACATCTGGCATTGCCACTGGCAATGCTGCTGAAATCAGCAAGATCACCACATTTCGATCCGCCCTTCCCAACAAGCCAATAGCACTGGCATCAGGCATCACGCCAGAAAATGCCGCCGATTATGCGATGGTGGATTGCTTTATGGTGGCGACCGGGATCAATATTGCTGATGATTTCTATAACATCGATCCGGCAAAACTTGGTTTACTGATATCAGAATGTCACAAGATGGGGGACACACTATGAGCGCAAGCAAAGCAGGCAGCACTGGGTACGCAGGCGGGAACAGATGGTATTTGAATATCATGTCGCCAAACACCAAGGGTGAAAAATTCGCCTGGCTTGATCCCACGTCAATTTATATTAATGGAGATGCGTTTCATGATTTGCTTGATGACCTTGTCGCAGATCTTGAAGCTGTTACATGCGATGTAGTCGGTGGGCTGGACGCCATGGGATTTGTCCTTGGGTCTGCACTTGCCACCCGTCTTGGTGTAGGCTTTTTGCCTATCCGCAAAGCTGGTAAACTATGCGTCGACACCGATAGCACAACCTTTTCAAACTATTCTGGTCGCACACAGGATATGGAAATGCGCAAGCCTGCATTCGCCGCCAACACAAAAGTCTTGCTTGTTGATCAATGGATAGAAACTGGCGGTACCATGGATGGTGCGATACGGTTGATTGAACAGCAAGGCGGCACGGTCGTTGGACTTGTAGCCATCGCCATGGAGGATAATGCAAAAACCGCCGGTTATCGCCAGAGATTTCCATGTGTAACGGCCGTGTTGCAAGACTCAGATCTTCAGCAACAATGCAATCGCCAGGATCTGGATAGCTTTACAAGCTATGACCCGTCGATGGCGTTTCCAAAAATTAGGTAACAAGAAACAGCAATGTTACAACGCGGCAATAATCTGAGACGTAAAAAAGCTACCTCAAATTGGAAGTAGCTAAAATATTGTAATATTGATAAATTTTTGGTTGCGGGGGCAGGATTTGAACCTACGACCTTCAGGTTATGAGCCTGACGAGCTACCAGACTGCTC
>CAJYBL010000269.1 GCA_913064995.1 uncultured Alphaproteobacteria bacterium | reverse complement strand
CTACCCATTTCCCGAAGATACATCCGCACCGGATCATCGGTACCCGATACATCACTATCGGACAGATTGCCTGCGGCGCGGCCATCTTCGGTTGCCTCGTCATCACTGTCGCTCTCAGCGCTATCAATAACTGAAACGCCCATCTCGCTCAAGGATGACATCACGTCATCAATCTGTTCGGATGTGTAATCTTCGGCAGGGAGCGCCGCGTTCAGCTCGTCATGCGTAACAAAACCGCGTTCCTTGCCAAGCTTCATCAAAGTTTTGATGGTTTGCTGAGCTGCGTCGAGGCTAGCCACGTCGGCTGCTTCTGGCGTGTTCTCCTCAGCTTCGGCTTGTTTTTTTGCTTTACTGGCCATTTTGTTGCTCATGTTCCTGTCCGGCTGTGCAAGCAACCAGATGCGCTTGATCCAGTGTTGTTGCATCAAATGTCATTTGCCTGCCATTTTGGCACAGCCTGTGGGCAAAGGCCCGGTGTTATCTATTTTTTGGGGTGCCGGCCTGCGAAAACAATCCGGACTTACCGCCGACAAGTTGAAGTAATTCATCTAGATACATCGCGGCTTTGTCATTTGACAATTGGCTCGGATCAAATGGCAGTCTGGCTTTCATGTCATCCCCCGTCACTGCCGCCAACACATCACCTAAATTCGCCATTAGTAGATGATAGTTTATCGCTGCTGCGTCAAGGTCTGGATCGCGGATTACCGCGTCAATAAGTGCTTTTTTCAGGCTTTCGAGTGATTGATCCCCCGAATCGAGCATCGACAAGGCCTCAAAATTGGCAGAAACCAAGGATGGATGCGCCAATAATAGTGCTACAACCGCCCGATGTCGATTAATCAGTCCTGTTTGCGGCCGAGACGCGCGCCGCGGTGCCACCATTGACGATATGCCGCGAATTTGATTACGCATTGCGGCGATTCGGCTTTCGATTTCGTCACCATAGGCGCTTCGCACCTGATTATTGCCAATGCTGCGAACATGGCCGCGAACCGCCTGCCAGAATTGCGCCCGCGCCTCGGGCTGGCGAATATCAAATTCGGCCTGAGTCTGTTCCCAAAGACTATCAACAAGTGACCGCGCCGTGCCAATCAATTTGCGAAACCCTTCAGGCCCACTTTCCGCAATCAGATCGTCAGGATCCTTGCCTTCGGGAAGCACCGCCAGTCGCGCCGATCGTCCGGGCTCGAGAAGCGGTAAAATCCTCTCAAGCGCGCGCGTTTGCGCCCGTTGTCCGGCAGCATCACCGTCAAAACACAAAACCGGTTCATCATGCAATTTCCACAACAGCGCAATCTGTTCAGGCGTCAAGGCCGTGCCAAGCGGTGCCACTGCCGCGGCAGCGCCGCTGTGATGAATGGCAATCACATCCATATAACCTTCAGCAACGACAAGCGGCAGATTTCGGCGAAGTCCTTCACGCGCTTGAACCCACCCATAAAGAACGGCTTTTTTCGAAAAGGTCGGGCCCTCACCCGAATTCAGATATTTTGGCTGGGCATCACCAAGCGCCCGCGCTCCAAAGGCAATCACCTTGCCTTGTCTGTTTTCGATCGGAAACATCACGCGGTCACGAAAATAATCATAAAGACTGCCATCACGATCCGATTTACGGATGACACCAGCGGCAAGCATATCCTCATCGGAAAAGCCCTTATCCTTTAACGTGGCACGCAGCCCCATTCGCGGCGAATAGCCAATCCGATAGGTTTTCACAATCACAGAGTCGAGCCTACGCTGTTTTAAATAACGGGTCGCATTGCGGCCATCATCACGCCGCAATGCGACCTCGAAAAACAAGGTCGTTTCTTCGAGAATGTCAAGCGCAACCTTGCGCTGACGTGATGCGGCTGGGTCTTGAGGAATTGTGCGCGGCACGGTCAACCCGGCCATTTCGGCAAGACGTTCAACCGCTTCCATAAATTCCAAACCATCCATTTCACGAATAAACGAAATCGCATCGCCATGAACACCACATCCAAAGCAATGGTAAAACCCATCATCATCAACAACGGAAAAAGACGGGGTTTTTTCGGCATGAAACGGACATAGACCGCTGTGACGGCGGCCTTTGCGGATCAGCTTTACCCGCCGCCCAACAACATCGGACAGCGGCACGCGTTGGCGAAGATCTTCGATAAATTCGGGCGGCACCGCCATAATTCAAAGCTCCGCTTGGCTGGTCAGCTAAAAGTGGTTTCAGTGGTGGGGTCACTGTCAGCCAGCAACCGCATTTACCA
>CAJYBL010000268.1 GCA_913064995.1 uncultured Alphaproteobacteria bacterium | reverse complement strand
CAAGCCTTGCCGATCATGGTGATTTCTTTGAATTGCAGGAAGATTTTGCCAAAAATATTCTAACTGGATTTGTCCGGCTGAATGGATCGCCAGTTGGTGTTGTTGCCAATCAGCCAATGGTTCTTGCCGGTTGTCTGGACATTGATTCCAGTCGCAAAGCGGCGCGGTTTGTTCGGTTTTGCGATGCTTTTAATATTCCCATTCTAACGCTTGTTGATGTTCCGGGGTTCATGCCCGGAACTGCGCAGGAATATGGCGGCATCATCAAACATGGTGCCAAGCTATTATTTGCCTATGCCGAAGCGACTGTTCCTAAAGTGACATTGATCACCCGCAAAGCCTATGGCGGTGCTTATGATGTGATGAGTTCAAAACATCTTCGCGGCGATGCAAATTACGCTTGGCCAACTGCCGAAATTGCGGTGATGGGGGCAAAAGGTGCGGTTGAAATTCTCTATCGATCCGAGCTTGGCGATACCGAAAAAATTGCGGCGCGCACGGCTGATTATGAAATACGATTTGCCAACCCCTTTATCGCGGCTGAACGCGGTTTTGTTGACGATGTTATCATTCCACAGAACAGCCGGTTTCGCATCATTCAGGCTTTTGAAAAACTGCGCGGCAAACGCCAGCAAAATCCTGCCAAGAAATTTGGCAATATTCCGCTTTAACCTATGGTTGATTGCCGCGCAATTCGTTTAGAGAGCTTGCCATGTTTAAAAAAATTCTGATTGCCAATCGTGGCGAAATTGCCTGCCGAATCATCCATACAGCCCGCAAAATGGGCATTGCCACTGTTGCTGTTTATTCAGATGCTGATCGGGCAGCAAGACATGTGCAGCTTGCCGATGAAGCCATCGCCCTTGGCGGTATGACAGTACAAGACAGCTATCTTCAGGCTGATAAGATTATCGCTGCCTGCCACGAAACCGGCGCACAAGCGGTGCATCCGGGCTATGGCTTTCTGTCCGAACAAGCCAGTTTCGCGACTGCGCTTGAAAAAGCTGATATTGCTTTTATTGGGCCGCCCGCCAATGCGATTGCGGCAATGGGCGACAAGATTGAATCTAAAAAGCTGGCCAAGGCAGCTGGTGTTAGCACCGTTCCGGGCCATATTGGGGTGATTGCAACCGCCGAAGAAGCGGTCAAAATTGCCGATGAAATTGGCTACCCAGTGATGATCAAGGCAAGCGCTGGCGGCGGCGGCAAAGGCATGCGGATTGCCCATTCATCTGGCGAAGTGGCTGATGGCTATGCCACCGCCATGCGCGAAGCCGCATCCAGCTTTGGTGACGATCGCGTGTTTATCGAAAAATTCATCACCAGTCCGCGCCATATCGAAATTCAGATTCTGGCCGATAAATCTGGCAATTGCATCCATTTGAATGAACGCGAATGTTCCATCCAGCGCCGCAACCAGAAAATCATCGAAGAAGCACCATCGCCTTTTCTGGATGATGCGACCCGACAGGCAATGGGCGCCGAAGCCATTCGGCTTGCCGCGGCTGTTGGCTATCACAGTGCCGGTACGGTCGAATTTATCGTTGATGGCGATCGCAACTTCTATTTTCTAGAGATGAATACCCGCCTTCAGGTCGAACATCCGGTAACCGAAATGATCACCGGCCTTGATCTTGTTGAAGAAATGATCGCGATCGCCGCAGGTAAAAACCTGCGTCACAAGCAAAGCGATATCGGCATTCATGGCTGGGCGATGGAAAGTCGGCTTTATGCCGAAGACCCCTATCGTAATTTCATGCCAGCCATTGGCCGGTTATCGCTTTATTGCCCCCCTGCCGAACAGACGCATGATGATGGCACGATCACCCGCAATGATACCGGCGTTGGCGAAGGCGATGTTATCTCGATCTATTATGATCCGATGATTGCTAAATTATGCAGCTGGGGGCATGACCGCAACGCCGCCATTGGTCGCATGCAAACCGCGCTTGATGCCTTTATCATGCGCGGGATAGGGCATAATATTCCGTTTCTATCAGCAGTGATGGAACATGATCGCTTTATCAGCGGGAACATCACCACCGCCTTTATCGATGAAGAATATCAAGACGGGTTTCGCGGCGTCACTGCATCGCCTGCCCGCAAACGCCATCTTGGCATGGCCATGGCGGCGGCAGCCTGTGACGAAATGCACCGGCTTGCCGGTCTTGAGACCGCCCCAACACATCCCCGCCATGATGACAATTCAAACCGCCAGATTGTACAATTTCTCAATGCCGACACTGGC
>CAJYBL010000267.1 GCA_913064995.1 uncultured Alphaproteobacteria bacterium | reverse complement strand
GGATTCGCGCCTGCCAGTCAAACACGGGTTGAAGGTCGGGGAGTCTGGTTTCAAGCGGATGAACGCCATAAAGCGCGATACCCGGACGGGTCATCTGGAAATGGTAATCCTTGCCCAATAGACAACCAGCACTATTGGCAAGGCTGGCAGGAACGCCGGCAAACCAGCTTCGCAATCCATTGAAACTGGCCAATTGCCGCGCATTTACCGGATCATCAGCAACCTCGCCCGATACCAGATGGCTCATCACATAATTAATGTTCAGCCCATCAAGCGCGCCGCGATTCTGGATCAACCAATCGGCCTGATCACCATCAAGCCCAAGCCGCGTCATGCCCGTGTCGAAATGCAGCAAGGCTGGCAATGTCATGCCGGTTTTATTGGCAAAAAGTCGCCAGCGGCTTATCTGTTCAAGATCATTGAGAACCGGCACTAATTGATTTGCCGCCAACGCATCTTCTTGGCCAAATTGTGCGCCATGGAGAACCATGATGGGCATCTCATTTATACCAACCCTGTTGAAACGGCTTCTTAATTCAATGGCTTCGCCAAGGCTTGCCACAAAGAAAAGCGGGCATCCCGCCGTCGCCAAAGCCGTTGCAACAGCGCCGCTGTCAAGCCCATAGCCATTTGCCTTGACCATTGCGGCGGTCTTTGTTGATGGTGCAGATAGGCTGTCGAGAAACCGCCAATTAGCGACAATCGCATCAAGGTTGACGGTGATTGTGCTATCAGCATATCCGGATTGGCGTTTGGTCATAATGGCCTAGAACCCCTCGGGAAGATGGGTGCTTTCGGTCAAATCAGTAAAATGGGTAAAGCGCTTTTCAAAATGCACCTGAACCGATCCTGTTGGGCCATGACGCTGTTTGGCGACAATGACTTCGGCCTTGTTTTCAGAATTCTGCATTTTCCGCAACCATTCATCATGCCGCAAATTGAAGGTGTCTTCGGACTCTTCCATTTTGCGTTCAGGTTCGCGTTTGTTCAGATAATATTCTTCACGATACACAAACATAACCACATCGGCATCCTGCTCGATTGATCCGGATTCGCGCAAATCGGCAAGGTTTGGCCGTTTGTCTTCGCGCATTTCAACAGCACGCGACAATTGCGACAGCGCCACAACAGGCACGTTCAAATCCTTGGCAATGGCTTTTAGGGTGCGGCTGATGTTGGAAATTTCCTGAACGCGGTTTTCAGATTTGACGCCAAGCTGCGGGGTCAATAGCTGAAGATAATCGACGATGATAAGCCCAAGGCCAGAGGTTCGTTTTAACCGGCGCGCGCGGCTGGCAAGCTGCGAGACCGAAAGTGATGGCGTATCATCAATAAAGAACGGGGCGCTGGAAATGGCGTTGCTGGCGCTAACTAGCTGATCAAATTCAGCGCTATTCAGCTTGCCACGCCGGATTTGCTCGGAGTCAACCTGCGCCCTTTCCGACAAAATACGCGTTCCAAGCTGTTCGGCCGCCATTTCAAGCGAGAAAAAAGCAACCGGAACCGCGGTTTCACCGGTTCGCGTTGTGACTGCCGCGTGAAAGGCAATATTGGTGGCAAGTGCGGTTTTACCCATGCCCGGACGTCCGGCTAGAATGATCAGATCGGATTTGTGTAAACCACCAAGAAGGTTATTAAGGTCGGTCAAGCCAGTGCTTGTGCCTGAGAGATGTCCGTCACTTTTGCGAGCAAGATCGGCCTGCGTGATACTGCCGCTGATAACCGAGTCAAAACCGCGAAGGCCAACGCTGGTACTGTCAGTATCGGCAAGCCGGAATAATTTTGATTCGGCGGTTTCAATCTGTTGATGCGCCGGAACGTCAACTTCGGGATGGCTGGCATCAAGGATCACCTCATCGCCAATCAGAATGAGCTGGCGGCGAACATGCGTTTCATGAATGATTTTGGCGTAATCGGGCGCTTGCGTGATGCTGATAACACCATCGGCCAGTTCTGATAAATAAGATTCGGCGCTATCGTTTTGAAAGTCGTCATTATCGGTAAAAAAGCTTTTTAATGTCACCGGATTGGCCAATTGCCCACGTTCGACAAGCCGCTGCATTGTCGAAAAAATGCGCCCATGAAACGGATCGTAGAAATGGTCAGCCAGCAGCCGGTCATCAATTCGTTCAAGAACACTATTATCCAGCAGAATCGCGCCAAGCAAATTCTGCTCGGCCTGCAAATTGTTGGGCATCGTGCGTGACGGCGGTGTGTTGCCAGATCCAGGAAAGGTCTTAATGTTAGAATT
>CAJYBL010000266.1 GCA_913064995.1 uncultured Alphaproteobacteria bacterium | reverse complement strand
CTGCTGCCAGTGGTCCGACATGGGCAATCGTTCCAAAACAGGCCAATAGCGTGCCAGCAGTTTTCAGATCAACCGCGCTGCCGCCTGCCATCACCATCAATGTGCCAAGCGCGGCTTTTTTGCGCCCACCTGAAACCGGCGCATCAATCAGGCGAATACCGCTTTCGCCAAGCTGTTTGCCAAGCGCGATTGTGCCGTCTGGTTGGCTGGATGACATATCAATCAACAGACCGGCAAAACCAGCTTGGGTAAGGCTGGTCGCAACCTTGGTGACTACGGTGCCATCGGGAAGCATCAAAACGATGGCGTCGCAGCTGGCAAGATCGTGCAAATTTGCAGCCATGACAACGCCGCATGATGCATCAAGGCGTGCCGTCGGATCAAATCCGGTGACGGTGAAACCTGCTTTAACCGGCAAAGGCGCCATTACAGACCCCATTGCGCCCAACCCAACAAATCCAATTGATTTCATATGAAATAGTTCCCTTTGCCGATGGTCTTGGAGGCAGATGATATTTGATGAGAGATATTCGGTGTGAAAACGCTAACCCATTTTGATAGCGCTGGTAAATGCTGTTTTGCAGCTTTGGCTGGTAGAAGCGGATTGGGCCGTTACGGCAATGGGGCAAACTTCATATAACTTGGGGCATATATCAACGGGCATAAATTGAGCGTCATATATTTGGGGCTACTGTGGCTGATATTCATGATGCTTGTTGCCAAGATGCGGCAGCGTTATTCGCAGATATGACATCCCGCCTTCAAAACCACGCTTGCCTTATAATTCCATCATGCCGGAGAGATAGTTTCATGGGTGACATTCGCATTTGGGGGCGCAAATCCTCGGTCAATGTTCAATTGGTTCTCTGGACGCTTGATGAGCTAAATCTTGCTTATCAGCGGGTTGATGCCGGTTTTACTTACGGTGTGGTTGATACAGATGCGTTCAAGCAGATGAATCCCAATGGCCTTGTGCCGGTCTTGATTGATGGTGGTGGCCAGCCGATTTTTGAATCGGCTCCGATATTGCGTTATCTTGCCAACCAATATGGTGATGATGTTTTCTGGCCAAAAGATGCAGCAGCGCGGGCGCAGGTTGATAAATGGGCCGAATGGGCAAAATGGAATTTTGGTCATATTTTCATTACGACCGTCTTTTGGAAATTGGTTCGCACGCCAGCTGATGAAATTGACTATAACGCTATTGCCGCGGCGTTGGTGAATGTTGAAACCATGCTGGCGATAGCCGATGCCAAGCTTGCTACAAGCATCTATCTTGCCGGTGATGAGTTCACGCTTGCCGATATCGCCTTGGGTTATTGTTTATATCGTTATTACGATATTGATGTAGTGCGGCGTGATTTGCCGCATTTGCGGCGCTATTATGATTTGCTTTGCCAGCGGCCAGCCTATCGGTCGCATGTGATGGTATCCTATGATGAATTACGGGTTTGATTGCCCGTTTTGACTGATCTGTTTAATGCTCGTTGCTGCTGGCCAGACCTTTTTAGAATATCACGGAGTATCAATGTCATCATCGGCTGTGTTGCCCGTTAAGGTGCCGCCCATTGGGGTGCTAATTCTCGCGGCATCTAGCGCCAATCTTGGGCTGTCCATTCTTTCACCCGTTATCACCATTTTGCGAGATGATTTTTCGACTTCGGCCGATCGGGCGCAGCTTGTGCTTAGCGCCTTTATGCTGTCGGTTGCGATCAGCCAATTAATCAGCGGGTCACTCTCTGACCGGTTTGGCCGCAAAAAGATTTTGCTTGGCGGTTCGGTGATTTTCATCATTGGCGGCATTGGTGCGCTATTATCGACGACAATTGATATGCTGATCGGGTTTAGGATTTTGCAAGGCGCGGGTGCCGCGGCCTGCATGACGATGGGGCGGGTGATCGTGAATGATGTTTATCAGGGCACTGAAGCGGCGCGCAAATTATCAATTGTCAGCAGTGCGCAGGCCATTGTTCCAGCAATTGGATTTGCCTTTGGCGGGCTAATTGCTGAATTTATTGGCTGGCGAGGCAGTGTTGACATCATGGCGATGGGCGGGTTGTTGATTGCGGTCATGTCCTATCTGTTTATTGACGAATCACGGCGCGGTGATACGGTGCTGTTTCGACCAGCGTCATTGATTGCTGCTTATCTAGCTTTGCTCAAAACATCGGGTGTCATGTTTCATGGTCTGACAAGCGGCCTTGCGGTGGGCATGTTTTTAGCGATGGGCGGGGCGATGCCATATGCATTTG
>CAJYBL010000265.1 GCA_913064995.1 uncultured Alphaproteobacteria bacterium | reverse complement strand
CGCTGTTGGTTCGAGGGCTTGACTATTATTGCCATACGGCTTTTGAATTTGTCACCACATCGCTTGGCGCTCAAGGAACGGTTCTTGGCGGTGGGCGTTATGACGGGCTTGCCGAAATGCTTGGCGGGCCAAAGGTGGCTGGTGTTGGGTGGGCAGCTGGTGTTGAACGGCTTGCCATGCTTGTTGAAACCGCTTCGGTAAACAATCCTAAAGTGGCGATCTTGACGGCTGATGATGGTGCTCGCCAAGCGGCGTTTTGTCTTGCCGAACAGCTTCGCGATGCGGGACTTGATATTGATCTGCCAACAAGTGGCGCAATGGGTAAAAAATTGAAAAAGGCCGACAAAGCCGGGATTCGGACTGCGGTGATTATGGGAAGTGATGAGCTTGCCAAAAATACCGTCCAACTGCGCAATCTAAATGATGGAAGCCAGCAGGAATTGCCACTTGATCCAGATGATTGCAGCGGCCTTGCGGCGGCGATTGCCAAAAGCCTTCTTGCCCCATAGTGGACAGCCTTTTGCGGTTGGCAGCCGTGCCGTTTGATCTGCCAAATTCAGAGTGATTGAAACAAGACCAAAAAGGAGTTTTGGCATGAGCCTCGACTCATCAATGGATAAAGTACTTGAACGCCGCCGTGAAGTCGAAGACCGGCTGTCAGACTCGGCCAATATGAGCAATAGCGATCTTGCGCAATTTTCCCGCGAACTGTCAGACCTTCGTCCAGTTTGCGAGCAGATTGAGCTAGTTCGCCGGATCGAAGCCGAGCTTGCTGATGCGCTTGTTATGGTTGAAGAAGCGGGTGATGATCTGGATATGCTGGAAATGGCGCAGGCCGAAGCCGATCTTCTTAAAGAACAGCTTCCCGATGCCCAAGCCGCCTTGCAGCTTTTGCTGTTGCCAAAAGATAAGGATGATTCGCGAAACGCTATTCTTGAGGTACGCGCTGGAACAGGTGGTGACGAGGCAGCGCTTTTTGCCTCAAGTCTATTTTCGATGTATCAGCGCTTTGCCGCAAAACATGGCTGGAAATTTGAAGTGATGGAAGTGTCGGAAACTGGTATTGGTGGCTATAAGGAAGCCACGGCCACAATATCGGGACAGGATGTTTTTGCGCGGTTGAAATTTGAATCGGGCGTGCATCGGGTGCAGCGTGTTCCTGAAACCGAAGCTGGCGGGCGTATTCACACATCCGCCGCAACCGTTGCCGTGCTTCCCGAAGCCGAAGATGTTGATATCCAGATTGATGAATCCGATCTTCGGATTGACGTGTTTCGCGCATCTGGGCCGGGTGGACAATCGGTCAATACAACTGATTCGGCGGTTCGCATCACGCATTTGCCAACCGGTATCGTTGTCAGCCAGCAGGATGAAAAATCACAACATAAGAACCGTGCCAAAGCGATGAAGATTTTGCGAGCCCGAATCTATGATGCTGAACGGGCGCGGGTCGAGGCTGATCGCGCTGCTGAACGCAAAGGGCAGGTTGGGTCGGGTGATCGGTCTGAACGGATCCGCACCTATAATTTTCCACAAGGCCGTGTTACTGATCATCGGATCAAACAACTCACCCATGGTTTATCCCTCGACGGCAGGCAATTGCGCCCCGCAATCATCAAACTTATTGGAGATGATCTTTTAATGTTTGTTTTGCAAGAGGGTCGGAAACGACAGATTAGAAGAATGTGTGAACTCGTTGATCTAGAGGTTCGCACCCTTACTCGCGTGAGAATTGGCAGAGTGAAATTAGGACAATTGCCTCGCGGAAAGTGGAGACATCTATCGCAACAAGAGCAGTTCTAGCGTGGCACTGTACCGTCTTATTCGACCCCTTCTGTTTCGCCTCAATCCCGAAATCGCGCATCACGTCGTTATCAGCGGGATTAGGCTTGCGGGGCAAATCCATCCACTCAATCAATATCTTGCCGACGCCCATCGCGGCCAACTCCCGTCGCATCCTACCGAACTCATGGGTTTATATTTTCCAAATCCTGTCGGTGTTGCAGCGGGTCTCGACAAAAATGGGGAAGCAATCGATGGCTTAGCCATGCTTGGATTTGGCTTCCTTGAGCTCGGCACCGTTACACCTTTGGCGCAAGCGGGGAATCCGAAGCATCCAAATACACTTGAGAACAATGTGGTTTGTGAATCCCTCTATCAGGAATCGAACAACTATCTTGAAACAAACGAAGAACAGCAAGACGAACAGACAGGAACCAATGTCAAATGGTCTGTATATGTTGGCGCGATTGTGATAAGCCTTGGGCTCGCGGCCGTTTTT
>CAJYBL010000264.1 GCA_913064995.1 uncultured Alphaproteobacteria bacterium | reverse complement strand
CCCTGTTGCTATTGATCAAAGTCAAGATTTTGAATATTGAAGACCGCAAACAGGCAGCGCGCCGCTGGGTGCCGGTTTTGATAGGTTTGATGGCAAGCGCCTTTGCTGCCTATATGGCAATGAAGGGGCTGAAAAAAATCTGGAAACCATCGACGATCGAGATTTACGCCTATTCAATTGCCGCGTTTTTTATCGCATGGCTTTTGTCGGTTCCCTATATCGCCAAACGCGCTGAATCAATCACCAACCGCAAAAAACAAATCTATACGCTGTTTAACCTGCCATTGGTGATTGGGGTTTCGCTGTTATGTTTTGCCCATGGCGCAAATGATGTGGCGAATGCCGTTGGCCCTTTAGCTGCGATTGTGTCGACCTTTAGTTCGGCTGGTGTTGCCGCAAAAGTCGCAATTCCGCTTTGGGTGATGATCATTGGCGCGGCTGGCCTAGCTCTTGGCTTGCTGTTATTCGGGCCAAAATTGATCAATACAGTTGGTAAAAAAATCACCCACCTGAACACACCTCGCGCCTATTGCGTTGCGCTGGCATCGGCTGTGACTGTGCTGATTGCCACTACATTGGGTTTGCCGGTCAGTTCAACCCATATTGCGATTGGTGCCATTTTTGGCGTTGGGTTTCTTCGTGAATTTATTGAAAACCCCGACAAAAAGCGCCTAAAGTCGAGTCACAAGCTGAACGCCACCGCGCTTGACGCTTTTCAAAACGTCAATATCAGACTGCGGCGCAAGCTGGTAAGGCGGCAATTTGTGTTGTCGATTGGGGCAGCATGGGTCATCACCGTGCCAGCATCAGCCGTTGTAGCAGCTATACTTTTTTATGTTTTGCAGTTTTTAGTATCAACGGTTTAATCGCGGCAAACTGGTTAATCACCAGCCGGAAATCTTCACGATCAGTTACCCGTGGCGCATCGTCTAGCAATGCCCAGTGGCGTTCGCGTTTAGGTTGTTCCGGCCATTCGTCAAATTGTTTTGAAACCAGCATCGGATAATAGGTCACCGCAACCTGACTGAGTGCCCCATTATCTGATTTGGTCACCACATGGGTCATTGGAAAATCGGTCAAGATACGACCTTTGACTCCCGCCTCTTCAAACGCTTCACGCTTGCACCCCTTTTTATGGCTTTCGTCAGGCTTTAGGTTGCCCTTTGGCAAAATCCAACGCCCACGCCGCTGGGATGTAACAAACATAATGGCAATGTTTTCGCCGCTAATATCAAACGGTATGACACCAATTTTATGATCCATAAACGGTTTTCCTGTTTCGATAATGTGCCGGCGTGCCATTAAACTGCATCATGGCGCATTGGCCTGAAATCAGCTAGCTTGATATCCTAACCATAAAACAAATTGCCAAAGGCAAACAAGGTTAGTTTTCATCATGGCGCGCAATTGAGACGCCAATCAGGGCCAACAATCAGGATCGCATAAACACATCATAACGAACCGATTTACCAATGATCTGATGTGATGCTGGCGGGATATCGGCCATTGGGGCAGCCTTGGCTGGCCATTTCAACACAACACGCCGCGACGCATGCGCCAGCGCGGTTTGCATCAGGCAAATCTGATCATCATCAATGCCAACAATCGCCCGAATTTGGCGCATTTCCACCTTGACCAAAGCCGATTTATTGCGCGGCGGATGCATCGGATCAACAAGCACGATTTCCGGCGATATTTTGGGTAAAAGCTGGATAGCATCGCCATGGATCAGCGTCATTCGGTTGATGATTTCGGCAATCACACCGCCCGCATCAACCGCCCGCGCCATGCCATCATGCAATAATGCATGCATATCTGCCGATCGTTCGATCATCGTAACCGTGGCACCAAGCGAGGCCAGCAGAAACGCATCACGGCCAAGCCCCGCCGTCGCATCGATAATATGCGGATTAACGCCCGGCTTGAAACCGGCCGCCTTTGGCAAATCCTGTCCACGCCCGCCACCGAAGCGCAAACGATGCTGAACCACGCCACTCACAAAATCACAACTAAGCGCCTTGCCCGTTGGCACGGCATCATACGCATCTTCTTGGTAAAATGGCCGGTCATTGCTGTCATTGTCATGCATGGAAAGTGCAAATCCTAATTGGGTGTTTTTTAGGCGCATTTTTTGCGCCTGTCAGGTTGCTGATTACAAACAACTCTATCGCGCCGCCCCCTTTTCGGGCAATGGGTATCCTTAACATTAGCTTTTTAACAATGTGCTTTGCGAAGGCGGCTCAGAACGGGATTGACAATCGTGCTGCCGCCGATAGGCTTTTGCCATC
>CAJYBL010000263.1 GCA_913064995.1 uncultured Alphaproteobacteria bacterium | reverse complement strand
CGTTTTCTGTGAAAATGCAGGCGGCGCCCTGACGCTTAGCAAGAGCGTTGACACTTCGGCAAAATATGCGGCGATTCCCGATAATCAGGGTCGTGACAATCCAGGCTCGCATGAGCTGGTTCGCGTCATCGACAAGGCCAAACAAGATTTGCGCGCTTTTATGAATGCGCCAAAGGGGCAGTTTTTTGTTGGCGAAAGCGGCACTGAACTGATTTTCCGTCTGGTAATGAATGCCTGTCTTGGCACGGAAAAAGACGGGGTTGTGCTTGGCTCGACAATCGAGCATCCTGCAACCAGAAGCGCATGCGCGCGCTGGGCACCAATTAGTGGCAAAGAACATGTTCTAATCACGCATGATGATGCCAAAGGGCTTGTCACCGCTGATGCCTATGCAAGTCACATTTCAAAAGACACACGCGTTGCAACGATTTTGCACACATCACCTGTCACCGGCATGGGCATGGATGTGGCCGCCATTGCCAAAGCGATCCGCGCGGTTAGCCCTGATTGTTTCATCATTGTTGACGGTATCCAGCATGCCGCCCATGGGCAAATTGATATCAGCGCCTATGATGTTGATGGTTATGTCATTTCGCCTTATAAAATGTTTTCGCGGCATGGCTATGGCCTTGCGTGGATTTCTGACCGTATGGCCGCGCTGCCGCATGACAGCCTTATTGGTGGACCAGCCGAAAATTGGGAACTCGGCACGCGCGATACCGGTGCCTATGCCACCATGTCTGATGTTGTTGACTATATTGAATGGCTTGGCAGTCAGGTTTGTGACAGCGATGATCAACGCACCCGTTTCGAAGCCGCTGGCAATGCCATCCATGATCACGAACAGGCGCTAACCGATGCCATGATCCACGGCACTGGCAATTTGCCCGGCCTTGCTGAAATGGCGCATGTTCATATCATTGGCGGCGTTGATAATCCGGCGCGTGAAGGACTGGTTTCGATTTATGTTGATGGCATCGATTCAAAAGATGTTGTCGCCCGCCTGAACAGCGAAGGGGTCAGAACCCATCTTCGCAAAGCCGATCATTATTCCGGAAATGTTCTTGATCCACTTGGCCTTGATAGCTGCATTCGGGTGTCAATGTGTCATTATAACAGCGCCGCTGAAGTGGCACAGTTTCTTGGCGTGATGAAAAATATCACCAGCCCCAACTAGACCGGCAAATCAAACGGCCAGCCTTGTCACTGACTAGTCCTTTTCAGCATCAATCAGGATAAAGGCAATCTGGCAAGGTTCGGTGCCACGGTTTGACCAAGCATGGTTAGTGCCCTGCTGGACAATCACATCACCAGCTTTGACCAGATATTCGTCTTCATCCATCATCATGTAGATTTCACCGGTCAAAACCACCGCATAATCCAGACTGTCAGTGCGATGCATAAAAGGATGGCGCGCGCCTTCAACAATATTGGCTCCAGCGCCCATTTCCGAAAATGCCGATTTGCCATCAAGCTTGGCAAGCTCGTCGGGATTTTCCGGATCAAACTGGACAATGCGAAAAACCGAACCATTTTTAGGTGGATGTAGGATCAACGGGCCGGTCATCGGATCGTCATGTCTTTCCATTGCTGCTGGGGTCTTGGTGCTCTGCCATAAATTGGTCAAAGTCACTCCGGGGCGATTTGGACGCTGTAAAATACAGTCCGCTTCGCCATCCATTATCACTGTTGCCACGCCATTTTCATCATGACCGGTGACAACACGTCTGATTTTTCTACCCATATTTCGACCTCTGTGCCCTGCGGCAAATACATCACATGATTAAGTCCGGACATGGTTGAACCCGGTTGCAACCGGCAAGGCATAACCTTGCCCGCTACCAGCAATCATAAAGGCTGGCGCTAGCTTTTGGCGATATTTTTCTTTGGGTCATAGAATGGCATTTCAATCAGATCGGCCTTGCACAGACCCTGCGCGGCCTCGACATCAAATTGCGCGCCCAATTCGTGATCCTGAAAATCGATCATGGCAAGCGCGATATTCTGCTCAAGCCGGGGCGAATAGACAGCTGACGTCACTTTGCCAATCACTTTGCCATTTTTCATCACTGGCCAGAAGGTGGTGTTTGGCGCGCTCAATGGCGCCCCATGCAAGATCAATCCAGCCTGTTTGCGTGACACGCCCTTTTCACGAATGGCCAGCAACGCCGATTTGCCAACAAAATCATGTGCCCCATCAAGCGCAACCAGTCGTTCAAGTCCCAACTCGAACGGATTGGTATTAATATCCACATCAGCATGATAGGACAGCATGCCGCCTTCGATCC
>CAJYBL010000262.1 GCA_913064995.1 uncultured Alphaproteobacteria bacterium | reverse complement strand
GTTCGCCAAGCCCGCCGCGAAGCGGGTCTTCGCCAAGCGCGCTATCAGGTGCAGGCATATCGACATTATTCAAACCTGTCAGGCCAATTTCCATCGAACGCAGTGCTTTTTGCAGGCTTTCTTCAAATGACCGGCCAACCGCCATGGCCTCGCCAACTGACTTCATCGAGGTCGAAAGATTTTGTTCGGCACCGGCAAATTTTTCAAAGGTAAAGCGCGGGATTTTAGTCACAACATAATCAATGGTTGGCTCAAAACTGGCCGGGGTGACACCGGTAATGTCATTGACCAGCTCGTCAAGCCGATATCCAACCGCCAATTTGGCAGCTACTTTGGCAATCGGAAAACCGGTTGCCTTTGAGGCAAGCGCTGATGAGCGGCTGACGCGCGGGTTCATCTCGATCACAATGACTCGACCGGTATTTGGGCAAACGGCAAATTGCACATTCGACCCGCCAGTATCGACGCCAATTTCACGAAGCACCGCCAATGACGCATCACGAAGTACCTGATATTCTTTGTCGGTCAGGGTCAGCGCAGGGGCAACCGTAACCGAATCGCCTGTATGGACACCCATCGGATCAATATTTTCGATCGAACAGATGATGATGCAATTATCGGTCGTGTCGCGAACAACCTCCATCTCAAATTCTTTCCAGCCAAGAAGCGATTCCTCGATCAGTACTTCGGACACCGGCGACAGACGAAGACCATTGCCAACAATGGTTTCAAATTCGGCGCGGTTATAGGCAACGCCACCACCTTCACCACCGAGGGTGAAAGACGGGCGAATAATAGCTGGCAAACCAACCTTATCAAGGGCAGCCTGTGCGTCGGCAAAATTATTGACCGTGCTGGCGCGGGCGCATTCAAGCCCGATCCGTTCCATCGCCAGACGGAATAATTCGCGGTCTTCGGCCATTTCGATTGAGGCAGTTTTTGCGCCGATCATCTCGACGCTGTATTTTTCCAAAGTGCCGTCATGATAAAGCGAAAGCGCGGTATTCAGCGCAGTTTGACCGCCCATTGTTGGCATTAACGCATCGGGGCGCTCCGCTTCGATGATTTTGGCAACGGTGCTTGGGGTGATTGGCTCGATATAGGTGGCATCGGCCATGTCCGGATCGGTCATGATCGTTGCTGGATTGGAATTTACCAGAATGATGCGATAGCCATCGGCCTTAAGTGCCTTGCAGGCTTGAGCGCCAGAATAGTCGAATTCGCAGGCCTGTCCAATAACAATGGGACCGGCGCCGATGATGAGAATAGATTTGATATCGTTGCGGCGCGGCATACCTTAAGCTCTCGTTTTTTCCATCAGGTCGGTAAATCGTTTAAATAGATATCGCGAGTCATGTGGTCCGGGTGATGATTCGGGGTGATATTGAACACAAAAGGCAGGTTTGCTGTTGTGACGCAGCCCTTCGACCGATTGGTCAAAAAGCGAAATATGCGACACTTCCAATGCGGCAGGCAGGCTGTCCGGATCGACCACAAAACCATGATTCTGGCTGGTGATCTCGATCTTGCCAGTGGCAAGGTCTTTGACTGGATGATTGGCACCGCGATGACCGCGGTCCATTTTGTGGGTTTTGGCACCAAGCGCCAAGGCCATAAGCTGATGACCGATACAAATGCCAAAAACTGGCATATTTTGATCAATCAGCTTGGCAATCTGCGGGCCAGCATAAGCGGCGGTTGCAGCCGGATCACCGGGACCATTCGATAAAAACACCCCGTCCGGCTGCAAGGCCATGATTTCGTCAGCTGTGGCATTAGCTGGCACAACATGAACCGCGCAGCCCGCATCTTCAAGATTGCGCAAAATATTGAATTTGCAACCAAAATCCATGGCCACAACTTTATATTTTGATGGTGTTACAAGATGGGCTGATTTGTTCATCTGCCAACTTCCCTGATGCCAATCGTGGGGATTGTCACAGGTGACATCAATCGCAAGATCCATATTTTTCAGACCAGGCCATGAGGCGACCTGTGCTTTGAGCGTGTCGATCTCAATATTGCCATCGGGCGCATGACACAAAGCGCCGCGCGGTGCGCCAAGATCGCGAATGCGGCGGGTCAGGGCGCGAGTGTCAATGCCGCTAATCCCCGGCAGATTATGCGTTTTCAACCAGCTGTCAAGATCACTTGTCGCCCGCCAGCTTGCCGGATTGGTGACCGCTTGACGAACGATCAATCCCAAAGCGGCTGGTGTGGCGGTCTCGAAATCTTGATCATTGGCGCCAACATTGCCAATATGCGGAAAGGTAAACGTGATGACCTGTCCTGCATA
>CAJYBL010000261.1 GCA_913064995.1 uncultured Alphaproteobacteria bacterium | reverse complement strand
TGCTTCTTGGCGTACATCGTGACCATTGCTACGGCATTATTTTGTTGCCTGACGGGCCAAATTGTACCATCGAGCATATTGAAATCCATTATGCACAAAACGCGGCAACAAAATCGGCTTTTGCCGATATGCGCGCCACCAATACCAGCATGTGGCGCGATATTTTTATCGAAGATGTGTTTGTTGTTGAGGGCATGCAAAAAGGCCGTCATTCCAGCAAATATGATGGCGGCAAATTCTCGGCTGTGATGGATGCGCCGACGCATCATTTTCACAAATGGGTTGCCACGGCATTAAGCGGGTAAATTAAAGCGGTGTTAATTGGCTGTTTCGGCATAGATCCGGTCAAGCTCGCCGCTGATAACATATTCAACCAGAAATTCGCCAAGCCGTTCAATTTCGCGGTGAAACCGCGTGCCTCCAACACCGTCGAGACCCGAAAAATTTGGTGAAGAGTTTCGCGCTGCCGATAATTCGGAAATGGGCGGCGCCAGAATGGCATTGACTTCCTTTAATGCATCAGTAATTGGCTGGAAATTACGCTGATGCGGCGACACCCGGTTGGGGACAACCACGACATGCGGCGTGACTGACCGCAAATCGGACTTTCGTTCATCAATTTCCTTGATAAAATCAATTGTTGGCCGCAAATCGGCCCATGACATTGAGGTTGGCACCAAAAGCGTATTACACAAGAAGGCCAGTTGCCAGAAACTGCCAAGCTTGCCAGCGCCAGTATCGACCACTGCAATATTTTCATTTTGTGCAAGCAAGCGGCGAAGCACGCCATCAAGCGTGGACATGTTCACCCCATCATAACGGTCACCAACCGGCAAAAATCGTACGTCACCGTTCTTGCTTTTTGGTTCCATCAGTTCAAATGATGTACCTTGCGGGTCAGTATCAATCAATACGACAGATTGACGTTTGAATCGGTGGCGCAAATATTCGGTCAGATACACAGTAAGCGTACTTTTCCCAACGCCACCTTTAATATTTCCAACAAATATTGCTTTGGCGATTTGTGCTGCCATCTCACTCATTTTAATCCTACAACCTTATAAGCGCTGATCTAATCAGCAAGTTCAGAAACGCTCTCATAATTAATTGAATTATGCAAAGGGTTAACGACTTGTGAAAAGCATCAATCATTGCGCGATTTAAGCAAGCCTGATGCCAAACCTTACCGATTACCGATCAGTAGCCGGTTTTTATTTTCCACAAAACAGATAACGAGATGACTTTAACCTGACAGCCAAATCATCTACTACTCTTGATTGCAAACGCTTTGCGGCCAAAAAATTAGATAGGGTAGCCGTGACTGGCTGGGTCGAATGCAGCTCAAATTTCACCTTTGCCGCGAGCCAATATTGCATTTCCCGCTCGTAATTATGCGATGCAAATAAATCATCAAGCACAAAACCTCTAAAGGCGAATCCGAAACCGTTTCACGTTTATGCTATCAGCGGCAAATAAGTTAGATTTTTAAGGTTTTTGCCTTGCCGTAAAGGCGGCGTGTTTCGGCAACATAAACATCTTTTAGGATATGACCATCGACAAAAAGCTGGCGAATGGCCAGCATTTCCTGCTCAATCGCCGCCAAGGCCGCATCATCATCACTTTGCGCCTTTTCGGCACCATTGCGCTTGAAAAACTGAAAACCGTCTTCGGTTTTGGCCTTTGGCGAATTCGCCGCATCAGCTTTGACAGCATTATCGCATGCCTTCATGCCCAATTTTGCCTGTTTACCAAGCAGAATCTGGAGAATCCGAAGCACGATCCACAGGCCAATAAAGCTAGTGACGACAGCCAGACCTGCAACGATATAGCGCCCATTAGGGTTCGCTAGCAAGATGCCAAGCGGCGGAAAATCGACGACGACTGGCGATGGCACAAGCAGTAAAAACTGGTCGATAAGAGTTTCAATCATTTGCATCAGTTCGATCATATTAGTTTTTTGCACAATGAAAAGGTAAACGCCAATAACAATACGCGACTAGAGTTAATAAAACTTACACCAAGGATTGAAAACATCCAACGGCTCAGACACTCGCAAAAATTGCAAAATCCTTCCAGCCAATCGGCAAGGGCAGTGACGATATTGTCGAGGTCACGCTGCATGAACATAGCATAACCATTGCCAAAATCGGCATTAAATCCAACATTTTTCATATGGAAGATCTGGCAAGCGCGCCTTTGCCAAGAGCTGTTGAATGGCGGCATCTTGCGCGCCGGCAAGAGATGATTTCGGATAGTTTGCGCAACTTGCGCGACCAGGGGCTATTTGCGGCAGATGATGC
>CAJYBL010000260.1 GCA_913064995.1 uncultured Alphaproteobacteria bacterium | reverse complement strand
GGTCGCAATCGGAATTATTGTTGGCATAGCGTTATCCCGCTTGGCTTTCTGGTTTGATTGCAAATATGCGTATCAAGCCTTTTTGCACGCTATGGGAAATGCCATCCATGTCATCAACAACACCGCAATTTCGTTGGGTCATGATCATGTTGTCCGCCGCCGCCTTGGTGTCGGTAACCTTTGGTGTCAGACAGGTTTTTGGCCTGTTTCTTGTGCCGATTTCAACCGCGCTTGATGGCGGCGTCCAGATTTTTTCATTAGCCATTGCCGTGCAAAATCTGATCTGGGGGCTTTCATCACCCTTTTTTGGCGCGGCGGCCGACCGGTTTGGCGCATGGCGGGTGGCGGCTTTTGGCGTCATGATCTACGCCGCAGGTCTTTTATCAATGGCCTTTGTCGTGACCGAATCTGGCATCTTTTTTGGACAGATTCTGATTGGCATGGGGCTTGGCAGCGCTGGCATTTCAATTGCGGTAGGCGCAGCTGCGCGCGCCGCACCACCAGAAAAACGCTCATTAGCAATGGGGCTCGTCACCAGCTTTGGATCTTTTGGCCAATTCGCGCTGGTACCGGTTGCGCAAATCATGATGAACGAACATGGCTGGCAATTCGCCATTGTGATTCTATCGGCAATCGTTGCCTCAATGGTGGCGGTGACGCTTGGCATGCGGGTGCCGGCTGGCGGTGCGCGCCCGCTTGAAGGGATTACCCAAAGTGCCGGAAGCGCGCTTCGCCAAGCCACCGGCAGCCGTGATTATATTCTGCTGACAATTGGCTTTTTTGTATGTGGTTTGCAGCTGGTCTTTATCACAACCCATCTTCCGACCTATCTTCAAGATGCAGGCTTAAGCGCGGAAATTGCCAGCTGGTCTCTTGCGCTGATCGGACTATTTAACATCATTGGCGCGTTTATGTGCGGTTGGCTTGGCGGTATCGTTTCAAAGAAGAAAACCCTGGCAATTGTCTATCTTTTGCGCGGATTGATCATTGCTGGTTTTATCAGCCTGCCAGCAAGTCCGGCAATGGCGCTGTTTTTTGGGGCGGCAATGGGGCTTTTATGGCTTGGCACCATCCCGCTGACAAGCGGATTGATTATTGCCTTTTTTGGACCACGACATTTAAGCATGCTTTATGGTTTGGTGTTTTTATCGCATCAGATCGGGTCATTTGCTGGCGCATGGCTTGGCGGCATTTGGTATGATATTTTTGGCAATTACGAAGCCATGTGGTGGCTGAATGCTGCGGCTGGCTTTTTTGCCTTTGCGGTGAATTGGGCGATCCGCGAACCAAAACCCGCCGCCGTGCCAGCCTAGGCTATCACGCCTGACCGGCTCTTATTGTTTCGCCAATATCATTACCAAGCCCGTGTGATGAAACGGCAAGCCTATTCCTGCTCACCAAGCCAGCGTTCGGCATCAAGCGCGGCCATACAGCCCATGCCAGCGGCCGTCACCGCCTGACGATAGATCTTATCAACACAATCACCCGCAGCAAACACCCCATCAACCGAGGTTCGTGTGCCGCCTGCCTCAGCAATAATATAGCCTTCATCATCAAGTGCGACCGCATCAGCAAAAGCCTTGGTTGCCGGATCATGGCCAATCGCGACAAACATGCCATGAACCGGAATCACCTTATCATCATCACTGCCGGTCGAGGATAGACGCAATCCGGTAACGCCTGTTTCATCACCAAGAACTTCGGCAACGGCACGGTTCCATTCAACGGTGATATTGTCTTTTTTCAACAGCCGGTCTTGCATGATCTGTTCAGCCCGAAGCGAGTCACGCCGGTGAACCAGCGTCACAGACCGGCAAATATTGGCAAGATATAGGGCCTCTTCAACGGCGGTATTACCGCCACCAATAACAGCAACATCGCGTTCCTTATAGAAAAACCCATCGCAAGTGGCACAGGCTGAAACGCCGCGGCCATTAAAGGCTGATTCAGACTCAAGGCCAAGCCAGCGCGCCTGCGCACCAGTGGCAAGAATCACCACATCAGCGGTCATCATTTTTCCCGAGTCCAGTTTCATGCGGAACGGCCGTGCCGATGTATCAAGATCAGTCACCAAATCATAAATGACACGCGCGCCAACATTTTCGGCCTGTGACTGCATTTCGGTCATAAGCCACGGCCCTTGAATCACCTCGGCAAAGCCCGGGTAATTTTCAACATCGGTGGTGATTGTCATCTGCCCACCCGGTTGCAATCCGGCAAGGATGACTGGCGATAGATTGGCGCGGGCAGTGTAAATGCCAGCGGTCAAACCGGCGGCGCCTGCCCCGATGATAACAACATGTTC
>CAJYBL010000259.1 GCA_913064995.1 uncultured Alphaproteobacteria bacterium | reverse complement strand
CAGAAGAGAAAAAAAGCGTAATCCTTCTGGGGCTTCTCTTTATTGGTGCTGCTGCTTTCTGGTCAGGGTTTGATCAGTCAGCAAGCTCGCTGAGTATATTTGCAAGGGACTATACTGATCTCTCGGTCTCTGGCTATGTTATTCCCATCGGTTGGTTGCAATTTGCAAACCCAATCTTTGTTGTTATTTTTGCGCCTGTTTTTGCCGGCATCTGGACCCAACTGGCTCGTAAAAACCTAAACCCCTCCTTGCCAATCAAGTTTGCGTTTGGTTTGTTGTTGATGGCACTGAGCTTCGTTGTCATGCTGTATGCTGTTGAGCTGGCGCTGATTTCGTCTCCGGTCAATATGAGGTGGCTAATTTTGACTTATCTCATTCAAACTTGGGGCGAGCTGGCACTGTCTCCGGTTGGCCTTGCCGCTTTCTCAAGACACTCTCCAAAAAAATATGTCGGACAAATGTTTGGTCTTTGGTTCACTGCATCTGCGATCGGAGGGGTGTTGGCCGGGTTGCTTGGCGGAGATGCTTTGGTTGAAGGCCTTGATAGTATTTCGCCAGTGTTTGGGTTTATCCGGTTGTTGATGATAATATTGAAATTGAAATCGAAGATAAGGATTTGCGGATTGACACTTACCGCGCATCAGGTGCCGGTGGCCAGCATGTCAACAAAACCGACTCAGCAATCCGTATCACCCATTTGCCGACAAATATTGTTGTTCAATGTCAGAATGACCGGTCGCAGCATCGCAATCGGGCAACCGCCTTTAACATGCTAAAAGCCCGCCTTTACGAATTGGAATTGCAACGCCGTGAAGATGTAGCGAATGATGCTGCGTCAAGCAAAACCGATATTGGCTGGGGAAACCAGATCCGGTCTTATGTTCTGCACCCTTATCAGATGGTAAAGGATTTGCGAACCAATGTTGAAAAGGGCAATGCGCAGGGCGTTCTTGACGGCGATCTTGATGATTTCATCGAGGCCAGCCTTGCCGCGCGTGTTGGCAATCAACGCTAGGCGCCTGGCCTTTTTTCGGGTGATGCCACCAAATCATCTCTTGTGACAAGCGGGCCATAAAAGGCCGCTGAAAAACGGGCAGCGTTACGTGAAGCAATATTAAATGGCGGTTTTAAATCACCGTGAAAATAACGTTTAACACGGCTGTGCCATTTGCTGACCGGATCAAGACGATCGATGCCGCACATATAGTTGAACCAGCGTTTGCCAACCGATACATGTGTAATTTCATCGGTCATGATGAAGCCAAGCGCATTTGCCGTTTATTCATCACCAACCGATTTCAACCGGTCGATAATGGTTGGCGTCACATCAAGCCCGCGCGCTTCAAGCACAAGCGGTGCAATCGCCAGCCGCGCCAAAAGATCATGTTTGGTGGCATCCGCAGCTTGCCATAGGCCGTCATGCGCTGGCAAATCGCCATAGGCCGCGCCTAGATCGGCAAGCCGGTCACTTAACATCAGAAAATGTTGCGCCTCGTCATCAGCACCGCCAAGCCAGTCATGATAAAAATCCACCAGAAGCTGCGTCTTGGTAAAACGTCTGGCCATATTCAGCGCCAGATCAACCGCATTTAATTCGATATGGGCAATGGCATGAAGAAGTGCGATCTGGCCCGGGGCAGATTGAGTTATGCGCCGCCGTGGCAGTCCACGCGGTAACAAGATGGCGCGTTGCAGTGGCTTTTTGCTGCGCATCCGCAATATTAAGCACTTTACATATAGCGCCGCTAAACGTTTTTTTTGATGTCTTTGGCATATTTATAGCGCTTTCAATTTCTCCAGAACATCGGCCGCATGACCGGTAACCTTCACCTTTGGCCATATCGCGGCAATTCTGCCGTCACCGTCGACAATAAAACTAGCGCGTTGAATGCCCATAAATGTTTTGCCATACATTGACTTTTCAACCCAAACGCCAAATTCTTCGCAAAATTTGGTTTCGTGATCGGCGCCTAATAAAAGGGTGAGGCCATATTTGGCGCGAAATTTTTGCTGTTTGGCCGGCTTGTCTTTGGAAACACCAATCACCACGGTATTTTGCGCGGTAAATTCATCGTGAAGGGCGGAAAATTGTTCGGCTTCTTTGGTGCATCCCGGGGTGTCGGCACGCGGAAAGAAGAACACGACCACTTTTTTGCCACCTTGTTCGGCTAATGAAAACATGTCGGTATCGGTTGGAATCGACAAAGTGGGGGCATAATCACCAATCGCAAGCATAAAATGTCCTAATCATTTGCACTGGCGCTGAAATAACAGCGCGCTTTGTTTGTTTGAGGTCTTGTTGATGATAGATAATATTTTTCTGCTAGATCGCAAGACAGCCAGTGTTGA
>CAJYBL010000258.1 GCA_913064995.1 uncultured Alphaproteobacteria bacterium | reverse complement strand
GGGCGAGGTCATGGGCATTGACCGCAGCTTTGGCGCGGCATTTGCCAAAAGTCAGCAAGGTGCCGGTGTTGATTTGCCGCTATCAGGCACTGTCTTTATTTCGGTCAAGGATGAAGACAAACAAGCCTTTGTTGAAATTTGCCGAAGCCTCGTCGAAGACGGCTTTCAGATTCTGGCAACAGGCGGCACCACCGATGCCTTGAATGCGGCTGGTGTTCCGGCAACACGGATCAATAAGGTGATGGAAGGCAGGCCGCATGCTGTTGATGCGATGCTGTCTGGCGAGATTCAGCTTGTTTTCAACACCGCCAAGGGTGCTGGGGCCATCAAGGATTCTTTCTCGCTTCGGCATAACGCCCTTACCAATAAAATCCCCTATTACACAACGGTTTCAGGAAGCCGTGCTGCGGCTGAAGCCATTCGCGCCCTTCGTCAAGGACAGCTTGGAGTTCGCACCTTGCAGGATTATCTTGCAGATATTAAGCGTTAACCGTTAACCTACGGTAAAGTTTTTGGGTAACGCCGCTTCGCGGCTCGAATAAATGGATTTGTAAAACGATGGAAAAAATACCTTTCACCCCACAGGGGCTTGATGTCATTAAAGAAGAGCTTGCGCATCTAAAAGGCACTGAGCGTCAGGCCGTGATTAATGCCATTGCCGTTGCCCGCGAACATGGTGATTTGTCGGAAAACGCCGAATATCACGCTGCGCGTGAAAAACAATCATTCATCGAAGGTCGCATTTCCGAGCTTGAAGATGTGACGAGCCGCGCCGAAGTTATCGATGCGAAAAAGTTAAATGGTGAAAAAGTGACATTTGGCACAAGCGTCGGTGTTGTTGACGAAGAAACTGACGAAGAGTCACTTTATCACATTGTCGGGCCTTACGAGACCGATATTTCCAAACGCATGATTTCAACATCATCACCCGTTGCCCGTGCCGTCATTGGCAAAAGCGTTGGCGACTCGGTTGAGGTGCAAACCCCGGGCGGCGTGCGGTCTTATGAGATATTGTCGATTGTCTTATTTGACATCACCAAGGTCTAATAAACCACCCAATCTTGGGCAAAACCAACTAAGGTTTGGCAGTAGTTAGAATTGGTTGATCGGCACACCAACACGCTGTTTTGCCGACCGGATGGACAAGGCGGTTTTCACATGGCTGACGTTTTTTGCTGGTGTCAGATGGCTTGTCAGGAATTTCTGGAAATCATCCCAATCATGCGCAACTATTTTCAATAGAAAATCGGTTTCGCCCATCAGCATATGGCATTCGCGCACTTGCGGCCATGTCGATACCAGCGTTTCAAAATCCTGCAAATCGGTTTCGGCCTGACTGGTCAGACCAACAAAGGCAAATACCTGAACGCTATAGCCAAGCGCGTCCGAATCAATATCGGCATGATAGCCTTTGATAATACCAGCATCTTCCAGCGCGCGAACCCGCCGAAGACATGGCGGTGCCGAAATACCGGCATTTTTGGCAAGGTCGACATTCGTCATGCGCCCATGATCTTGCAAATCATGCAAAATCTGTCGATCAACCGAGTCCAGTTTGATTTTTTCAGCCATAAATACAGCGCCAGCATTGATAAAGCGTTACGACAAGTTCTGCATAATAGACGCGTCACCCATCATTCGACAAGCGATATTGCGTAATATTATTGCCTGAATACCGCGCCCAAGTTACTTTTAGTTATCAACCCAACCAAGATGGAGACATCGTCTTGCCCACACCCACCCCTTTGCCTCCTTCGGGCAAAAGCACCGTAACCAACGGTGAAAATTCCCAGATTTGGGTGATTAGTGACGGCACAGCAGGCATGCGGTTGCAGGCAATTGCGCTTGGTGAAGTGTTGATCACTGCCGACATAACAAACCAGACCAGCCTTGCGGATATCATCATAAAACCATCTTGGCGGCTCAGGCACTTGCCACGGCTTGTTCCTTTCCTGCCTAAAACCTTGTTATCGTCATGGCTCGGGTCAATTGCCGATCGCCTAAGCAAGGACAAACCGGCAATCATCATCACTTGTGGTCGACGCATGGCGGGAACTTCGATTGCCCTCAAACGGCTCTCAAAGGCGCATGCGGTTGGCACCCGCACAATCCATATTCAAGATCCACGCTTGCCACCGCATTATTTTGATATTTTAATCGTACCACAGCATGATCCGGCACGCGGCGCAAATGTTGTGATAAGCATGGCATCGTTAAACCGTCTTGATAAGTCCAAAATCGCCGAAGCGGCAAATCAACTTGGTGAAAAATGGAGCACCCTTCCCGCGCCACGGGTGGCAGTGCTGCTTGGCGGGGCGAATCGGCGCTACGGTATTTCGGCGATCATGGC
>CAJYBL010000257.1 GCA_913064995.1 uncultured Alphaproteobacteria bacterium | reverse complement strand
AAACTTAAATGCCGGGGTGTTGATGATTGCCGAAAAAGGCGCTGACATGGTGCTTGGCAAACCGCCGCTATCGGCGGCGTGACAGGTCTGTTAGCTGATTTATCGAAATATTATTGTGATTGAAGTCTGAAAATCCGCACATGCGGATAATCATCATATATCATTTTGAATAATCGGTTATCCGCACGTCCAAGGTGGAAAAGCTGGTTAAAGCTTGATTGAAAAAGATCTCGGTGCATAAGAAAGGCGATTTTTTCCTGATCAATCTCGGCCATCTGCAATACGTTCAACTGACTCCCCGGAAAAGCAACACCAGCAATTTGCCGCCCTTGACGTGTACGCACCGCCCCATCCAGAACCAGATGGCCGTCGACTTTGCCTGAACGAAGATCAAAAATATAGCCGTTACAGTTTAGTTGAGAGGGTGTCGCCATCCGTTTGCATTGCAACCTATCATAAGATAATGCCGGTCCGTTGGTATTCCCTTTTGCTGGAATGGCTTTACCGGTATCAAGATCCCAGTTGCCAATCTGCGATATGGAATAAATCCAGTCACTCATTTGGTTTGTCAGCATAAAATAGATGGTTGGTGCTGGCTCGGTAGCGGAATCATTGATATGGCGAAATAAGCTTTTTTGACTGCTGGCATGGGATGATATACCGCTGCCACCTTCGCGTGCCAGAAATGTCAAAATAGCGGCTGTTTCTTGTTGCGTTGGCGCAAGCAAGGCTTTTGCCATCATGAAAGTGGGCGCGGCAACCTGTGTGCCGCCATCGGCCAAAACAGGCAGTTCGTTAAAAAGTAACGAGCTATATCCGTAATCCCACCAAGACGCCATGACCGCATCCTCATTAGGAGCGACATTGTTCAGGCTTTTCAGAGCAGAGATGATTTTTGGCGGCACCGCCGCTTGCGGTACAAATTTATAAGGGCTGACAAGATAGCTGCCAGCAACCAGAAAAGCTGCTATCAGCCCCGTCACAAGAAGATTTTCAAAAGCGTGAACTGTGCTGCGTTTGCCAAATTTTGCCAGCACCATCTGATAGGTGGCGCGCCCGGCGGTGATGATGATGAATGCCAGACCAAACCAGACAGCCGGCGCCGAATAGAAAATGGCGCGATTGCCAATGACAAAATTCAGCATGGCAAACACAGCCAGCGGCCCGAGGGCAATGGCATAAACCGGATGACGAACAGCCCAAAACAGCATGCCAGCCAGCCCGATGATGCCAAGCCCGAGCGAGCCGGTCATCTGCCGTAACATGTTGCGCACATCAATTTCGGTCACTTCAGAAACGGTGGTAAGCACATTTGGAAATTGTAGCGCACCGGTTGCAAAACTCTCTTTTATGTAGGCAGACCCCCCAATATCAACGGTCTGTACGCCGGAAAGCAGTATAAATAGGATGCTGAACCCGCCTGCCCGTCGCCAGTCACGACTGCAAACCAATAGCATCCAAAACAGCGCAAAAAAACTCATCCAAATCAGTAATGACTTGTCATACCATGCCATAAAAAGCCGTGCTGTCAGCCCCGCCAAAATGGTCACGCCAAGGCTGACCTGCCATTTTTGCGCGCGGCCAGCCCAGATCGCCAGCCCAAACAGCAGGTAAAAAAATCCAAGATTAAGCTGGTCGGTGTCAATCCGGCCGATTGAACTGCGTTGCAGATAGGCCATGCACAGGCCGCCCCCGACCGCTGCGACGCTGCCTTCAAGCCAGTAACCAGTCGCACCGAAACACAAAATGATCGCGAGCGCCGTGATCGCGGCAGTGATCGGGATAACCGCGTTGCCTGTTTCGAGCAAAGCCTGCGGGCTATCATTATCTGCAAGCCAATAGATTAATGAGGATAGAAGAGGCGCCTTGGCGGGGGTGATGTCAGTATCATTTTGCGCATATTTTTTTCTATCAGGAAAACTGCGCCGCGCTTCAAAATCATTCGGTGTGTCTTGGCGCGACAAGCTTTGTGCGATGCCTAGAAAATAACCCGCATCCATGGTCGAAAAAAGCGGTGTGTCTTCGACAAAAAATATGTCTGGCTGTGACTGCCAATAGCTAAATTGCTGGCTGCGCACATGGAAATTGGCAAAGGCAGCCGCCATGGATAACAGCAGAATCAGCGCCACATAAAGACGCCCTGATGGCAAGACCAGCCAGGGGCGATCGACAAGCGCGCGGTGGCGTGACTGGATTTGATCAATGCGCTGGCTAAACGAGGCGAGAAAATGTGTCATGCTAATCCTGCGTCACTCTGCTTTTATCAATAGTGATCGGTTTGTTTATTTCCGGATAAATCTTAGATTCCAGGCGAGGGAAATACGCTCTTCTTCAGCCTCATTTGGATAAACA
>CAJYBL010000256.1 GCA_913064995.1 uncultured Alphaproteobacteria bacterium | reverse complement strand
GAAGTTGATTTAATTTTCACCCTTCCCCTGTCGCATGTGATCAATCCTAGCAATTTCCGTTTGGTGCCGCGCGAAACCAACGGTCGGCGCAATGATTATTGGGTTGTTGACCATGATGATCATCTGATTTGGGGGCTTTCGGCGCGCGTATTGAACGATCTGCATCGGCGCATTGGCATGACCGTTTGATCTTGCAGCAGGCAAACCCCATATTTAGAGCAATATAGCGGTCAGGTAATCACCAAAATGGTGACACGAAACAAAAACAACATTGGAGTGGTTTAAAGATGCGAGCCTTACTGGTGATTTTGTCGGCCCTTGGTGCGGCATTTCTGGTTATGGGATATGTGCGAAGTTGGCAGATGCGAAAGGCCATCAAAACCGGCAAGCCAGTTGAAGCGATCAATAATAATTATATTCTGGGGGCGTTTGTTGGACTCGTCGTGTTTGCGCTTGGCGCATGGTGGCTGGAGTCAAAAAGCGCACCGTCGAATGCAACCTATTCTCCTGCTAAAATTGAGAATGGAACAGTGACCGGGGGCGGCTTTGAGCAGCAGAAGTGACCATGATTTTGGCAGCTTGCCCGATTGGGCGCAGCGGCCGCTTGTCATGCAGATTTTTGCACAAGCTCACGCGCTAGGCGGCGAGGCGCGCATTGTTGGTGGGGCGGTTCGCGATTGGCTTGCCAATTATCCGGTTAGTGATATTGATATGGCGATCAATTTGCCAATTGAAACTGTGGCAAGCCATATGGTGGCATGCGACATGCGCGTTGTTGAAACCAGCCTGAAACATGGCACAATCACGCTTTATGACGATGATGATCAAATCGAATTGACCCAAACACGTATCGACTTGGAAACCGATGGGCGCCATGCAATTGTAGCGCATGATCAGGATTGGACGCGTGACGCGGCGCGGCGTGATTTCACCATCAATGCCTTATACCTTGACTCGTCTGGCGGTATTTTTGATCCGCTTGACGGCAAGGCAGATTTACAGGCTGGCCGGTTACGCTTTGCTGGTGATGCTGGCCTGCGGGTGCAAGAAGATGCATTGCGCATGATTCGCTATTGCCGGTTTTTGCCGCGCTTTGCTGCAACGGGTATTGATCCGCAGGCCCAAACGGCGTTGCGTGAACATTCCAGCCTATGCGCCGGCTTGTCTGGTGAGCGTATTGCCAATGAAATGCGGCGCATTATGGTTGGTGGTGGTCTCAAAGCGGTCATTGGCCTGATGCAAGACAGCAAAATAGATCAAGCCGCGCTTGGCCTATCGCTTGATCCATCGCGATTGTCAAATGATGAAGAAATTGGGTCAATGATTGCTGGTCTTGGCGCGAATGTTGATTTTGCATGGCTGGTAAATCTTGCCGTGGTCATGCCGTCGGGATCAGCTGCGCGTTTGGCAAAGCGGCTGCGGCTAAGCCGCACTGAAGAACGTTGTCTTACTAGGCTTGATCTTGGTCTTGGCGATGATGACATGACGATGCTAAGCGGCACGAGATGGCGGCAAGCTGTCTATTATCTTGGCGATATGGCGGCATTGCTTTTTGCCGTTCAATCATGGCGCAATGGCCATGCGCTCGATGCGGTGCGCCTTGCCGAATTCACTTCATGGACGCCACCACAAAACCCAATCTGCGGGGCAGACTTATTGTCGCACGGCGTTGACAATGGCCCGGGTATGGGCCAGATGTTAAAAAAAGCCGAACGTCAGTGGGTGACGTCAGATTTCACGCTTGGAAAAGCGACGTTGCTGGAATGGCTTTTTGGAAATTAGGTGAAGTTAATCATGGCCGCAGCAGCAAGCCAAACCACGCCATCAATTGCGCAAAGAAAGACTGACGCAAGCGACTGGTTTCGAAAACTTCGCGATGAGATTTGTGCGGTTTTTGAAACGGTTGAAGATGCAGGCCGAATTGATGATGGTCCTGCTGGCCGTTTCGCGCGGAAGGACTGGCAGCGCGATGGTGGTGGTGGTGGCGAGATCAGCCTTATGCATGGCCGCGTGTTTGAAAAGGTTGGGGTGAATATCTCTACTGTTTTCGGCACATTTTCAGATGATTTTAAAGGCCAAATCAGCGGTGCCGATGCTGACGGCCGGTTTTGGGCGTCCGGCATTTCATTGGTGGCGCACATGCGCAATCCGCATGTGCCGGCTGCCCATATGAACACAAGGTTTATCGCGACCTCGAAAAACTGGTTTGGCGGCGGCGGTGATTTAACCCCGCTTTTGCCAGATGCGGCGGCGGGCGCTGAATTTCATGCAGCATTAAAAGCCGCCTGTGACAACCACGATCCTGATTATTACCCTAAATATAAAAAATGGTGTGATGAATATTTTTATCTTCCCCATCG
>CAJYBL010000255.1 GCA_913064995.1 uncultured Alphaproteobacteria bacterium | reverse complement strand
AAACACACAAAAGTGCTTGTGCTTGTGCATGTACATGTTGGTTCGTGCTACTCTAGCGGTCTGCTGCTTTTCTTTTCTTTTCATGTGCGAGTTCTGGGGGGTAAACGGTTATATAAGAGTAAACGGCGCGCGGCCGCTCTTTTTAGTAAAAGAACGGATTGCTACCTAACGTGGGTGAGGTCCACTATTGGTTAAAACGAGTGTCAGCTGCCCTCGCCCCTCCATGATGAAGAAGCGGGAAGTGCGAAGTGGGGCGGATGCGTGTGACAGCCGTGCGCCAAAAGCAAAACCCGCAACAGAGCCTACAACAAAAACTTTAGCAAAGGCTGCCGCTGGTAAAGATGCGGTTGGTAAAGATGCAATCGGGGCAGAAACCAAAACAGCGACCAGTACCAAGGCCAGTCCCAAACCAACCAAACCAGTTACGACAAAGCCTGCAGCGGCCAAAGCCGATAAAGACCCTGAATCAAAGATCAAGAAGCGAGTGATCGTGATCGAGGGTGACGAGCCACTCTATATGATCCAGCTTGCTGCGTTTCGTAATGCAGAAAAAGCCACTGAAATGGCTAGAATTTTGTCACAAAAACATAAATCGCGCCTGCAAGGTGTCGATCTTGAAACGATGTCGGTTGATACCGGCAGTAACGGTATTTTTTACCGCATTGTTAGCGCGCCATTGCCGCGCCCCGATGCCGATAAGATTTGCGGTGTTTTGAGGCGGTCGGGCCAGGATTGTTTCTTGCGGAAATATTCCGCGCCAAGCCCTTGAATCAGGCGCCAACCCAAAAACCTTAAATCAAAAATGAACTGGCATAATACAGCGATCATGACCGACCTCCAAGACACATTCACCGCCGATGAAAGCCCCATAGACCGGCCAAAGCAGCTGGCGCTTTTCGTCAATCTTGACGGATTTGAAGGGCCAATTGATCTATTGCTGAAATTGGCCCGTGATCAAAAAGTCGATTTGACCAAAATCGCTATTTTGCCGTTAGCCGAACAATATCTCAGCTTTGTGAATAATGTTCGTGAACTCGATCTAGAAATCGCTGCCGATTATTTAGTGATGGCGGCGTGGCTGGCCTATTTGAAATCGCGGCTTTTATTGCCTGATCCTGAGCCCGAGCAGGCTGAAGAAATGGTCGATATGGCGGATGCGTTGCGCTACCAGCTTTTGCGGCTCGAAGCCATGCAGCACTCTGCCAAACGCCTGTTATCAATGCCAAAACTGGGGCAACAGCGATTTGCCCGTGGCGCACCCGAACAATTTGCCAATACCAGCCAAGCGGTCTGGACAGCATCACTTTATGATTTGTTGTCATGCTATGGCGATATCCGCTCAACCGAGGATGCCAAAACACTGACCATTGCCTCAACCCGGCTTTATTCGGTTGAAGAGGCAACAAAACGGTTGCGCAACCTAATTGGGTCAAGCCCAAATTGGACGATTTTGCAGCATTTTCTGCCAACTGGCCTGCAATCACCGATGGATTTGCGTTCGGCAACAGCATCACATTTTGTCGCATCACTGGAATTGGCACGCGAAGGCGTGTTAAGACTGCGCCAAGACAATCATTTTGCGCCGCTATATATGAAGGTTAGAGACTAAGATGGCTATATTTTTACCGATGCAAGATTGTGCCGCAACAATTGAAGCTCTGATTTTTGCCTCGGATCGGCCAATTCGCGAGCGCGAGCTTATCATGCATTTGCCAGAAAATATGGATCTTGCCGAGGTGATTGCCGCGGTTGCTTTGCGTTATGATGCAACAAGCGGCATCGAACTATGTCAGGTTGGTGATGGTTGGGCGTTCCGTACCAAAGCCGAAATTGCCGAAAGATTAAGCCAACATAAACAGGTTGAACGTCCGCTTTCCCGCGCCGCGCTCGAAGTTTTGGCAATCATTGCTTATCATCAGCCCATCACACGCGCCGAAATTGAAGAAATTCGCGGGATCAGCCTATCAAAAGGCACCATGGATATTTTGCTTGAACTTGGCTGGATCAAACCACTCGGCCGCCGCCGGACGCCAGGTCGCCCGTTAACATGGGGAACCAGCCCAGCTTTTCTTGATCATTTCGGGCTTGCCGATGTTGGTGATTTGCCCGGAATGGATGATTTGAAAGCAGCAGGCCTGCTTCGCAAAGGCCAAATTCTTGGCGCTTTGATGGATCACACATCGCAAAATGATGATCTTGATGATGAAGATGACAGTGACGCCGATTTTCTGGAAGATGGATTGCTAGAAGCCGGTTATGACGGAGATGAACATGCTTGAATTTGAGCGTATCCGGCATGCCTATAACGGCAGCCTTTCAGTTTGTGATGTCAGTTTCCAGGTTCAGCCAGGTGAGGTTGTATCACTGCTTGGGCCATCAGGATGTGGCAAAACGACTTTGCTGCGGTTGGCGGCAGGGC
>CAJYBL010000254.1 GCA_913064995.1 uncultured Alphaproteobacteria bacterium | reverse complement strand
TCATCACTTCCCATGATCACCGCAGTTCGAATCCCGGCTTTGTCGGCCTTTTTCAATTTTTTACCCATGGCACCACTTGTTGGCAGATCAATATCAATCCCCGCATCGCGAAGCTGTTCGGCAAGACGAAACGCCGCTTGGCGCGCGCCATCATCAGCTGTCAAGATCGCCACTCTAGGGTTGTTTACAGAAGCGGTTTCAACAAGCATGGCAAGCCGTTCAACACCAGCTGCCCAGCCAACACCGGCCACCTTCGGCCCGCCAAGCATTTCGGCGAGCCCGTCATAACGCCCGCCGCCAAGAACCGTTCCTTGTGCGCCAAGCGATGTGGTGACAAATTCAAAAGCCGTATGGCAATAATAATCAAGCCCACGAACCAACAGCGGATCAAAGACCCACGCTACGCCAGCGCCATCAAGCGCGGCTGTCAGATCGGCAAAATGCGCCTTTGACACATCATTCAGATAATCCTTTAATCGCGGGGCATCTTGCAATATCGCGCGGTCGCCCGCATCTTTTGAGTCCAGAATGCGAAGTGGGTTGACCGCAAGGCGGGTTTTGCTGTCATCCGATAATTGATCGGCAAATGTTTCCAAATAGGCAATCAAGGCCGCCCGGTAGGCCATCCGACTGTTACTATCACCAAGCGAATTGAGATGAAGTTCACAATCATCAAGAACGCCAAGCGACGCCAGAAACCGCGCACCACAAGCAATGATTTCAGCATCGGCAAGCGCATCATTTGGGCCAAGATATTCAATGCCTACCTGATGAAACTGGCGCATCCGGCCTTTTTGCGGACGCTCATAGCGGAACATCGGGCCAGCATAGAAATATTTCAACGGCAGGCTTTGCGTCAGTCCGCCAGAAATCATCGCCCGCACAACACCAGCGGTATTTTCCGGCCGCAAGGTCAAGATTTCGCCACCACGATCGGCAAAGCTGTAATTTTCCTTGGTGACGATATCGCTGCTTTCGCCAAGCGGGCGTGAAAACACCTCGGAAAATTCAAAAATCGGCGTTGCCATTTCCTGAAATCCATATCGCGCCGATGCGGTGCGTGCAGTATCAATCACCAAAAGATGTTTGGCCATGCTATCGGGAAGAAGATCAGCGGTACCGCGGGCAGGTTGAAGTCGTGACATAGGCTTTGATCTGCTTTTTAAGTTTGTGTTGATGCCGCTTCGGCGGCTTTTAATTCGGCAACACGGGTTTCAACAAGATCAACCACATGTTCAACAATATCACCATTTGACAGGCGGTGATCAGCCATACCTGAAAGGTAAATCTGATGTGTTCCCTTGCCACCACCAGTGAGGCCAATATCGGTTTCACGCGCCTCACCCGGCCCGTTCACAACACAGCCAATGATCGAAACGGTGATAGGTATATCAATATGTTCCAACCGGTCTTCGATGATTTGCACAGTTTTGATAACGTCAAATTGCTGGCGCGCACACGACGGGCAGGAAATCACTGTCACACCGCGGCGGCGAAGCCCAAGCGATTTCAGCATTTCATAACCGGCTTTGACTTCTTCAGTCGGATCTGCCGATAAAGACACCCTTACCGTATCGCCAATACCAGCCCAAAGCAGGTTGCCAAGTCCAATGGCCGATTTGATCGTGCCTGCCCGAAGCCCACCTGCCTCAGTGATGCCAATATGCAACGGGCAGTCAATAACATCGGCAAGCTGTTGGTAGGCAGCGACAGCCAGAAACACATCTGATGCTTTGACCGAAATTTTGAATTCGTGAAAATCATTATCCTGCAGAATCTTGGCATGTTCCAAGGCAGATTCGACAAGCGCTTCAGGGCAAGGTTCGGCATGTTTTTCAAGAAGGTGCTTTTCCAGCGATCCGGCATTAACACCAATACGCATTGAACATCCATAATCGCGCGCCGCCTGAACCACCTCTCGAACCCGCGCCGCATTGCCAATATTGCCAGGATTGATGCGCAGACAGGCAGCGCCCGCCTTGGCCGCCTCGATGGCGCGGCGATAATGGAAATGGATATCAGCAACAATTGGAACCGGGCTTTGCGCGCAGATGGTTTTCAGCGCCGCGGTACTGTCTTCATCAGGACAGGACACCCGTACAATATCAGCACCCGCTGCTGCTGCCGCATTAATTTGCACCAAAGTGCCGTCAATATCACTTGTCAGGCTGTTGGTCATGGTTTGCACCGAAATTGGCGCTTCCCCGCCAACCGGAACTGATCCAACCATCACCTGACGGCAACGACGGCGCTCAATTGTTCGATAAGCCCGATAAGCGTTTGACACTATTGCACTCCAAATAATGGCGCGGCGCACCCAAGTTGAAATTTCTCCATTCTATACCCTGTTCAGCGGGCAAGCGCCAGATCAATGCGTCACTTTGTTCAGATGGGGTGTTGCGATCAATTTCCAAGATCG
>CAJYBL010000253.1 GCA_913064995.1 uncultured Alphaproteobacteria bacterium | reverse complement strand
ATGACCCGCCGCGGCTGCGAAAAGATGGTGATATCGTGATCCCGCTTGATGCCATTCTCAAAAAGAACCGCGAAGCAAACCGCAGTTTTGCCGAGGCCTTTAGCCAATTGATGCGCGATGATTTGGGGCCAAAGCGCAGCTCAACATGGGTGAAATAAGCAACCGCAACCAAGCCGTCATAAAAGCCTGCAATGATGGTACGGTGCAAATCGGTTTTGGCACAATGCGGGTGATTTAATCCTGCTTGCCACGCGTATAAAGGGCGGCGAGCCGATCTTGATATTGCGCCCTTATGACATGACGCCTTACTTTTAATGTTGCTGTTAATTGACTGTTTTCAGTTGTAAATCCTTCATCAGCAACAATGAATCGACGCACCCTTTCAATTTGCGAAAGGCGGCTATTGGCGCGCTCGACCGTCTCGGCAATCAGCAATTTCAACGCTTCATCTGATGCGGCCGCGGCGCGTGCTTCAGCGCTTGGCACAATCACCGCTGCTAGCCATGGCCGCCGGTCACCATCAACAAGCGCTTGTTCAATTTCAGGTTCGATGGTCAACAGGGCTTCAACCCGGCTTGGAACAATGTTTTCGCCGCCTGAATTGACAATGATTTCCTTCTTGCGGCCAGTAATGGTGATATAGCCATCATCATCACAAGTGCCAATATCACCAGTATAAAGCCAACCATCACGAATGGTGGCGGCGGTGCTGTGATCGTCGCGCCAATAGCCTTTCATCAGCAAATCACCGCGAACCAAAATCTCCCCATCATCGGCAAAGCGAACCTCAACGCCAGCAACCGGCGGGCCGACGGTTTCGATCTTGATCTTGCCCGGGCGATTTGCCGATATCACCGGCGATGCTTCGGTTTGGCCATAGCCTTGCAGCAGTTTGACCCCAAGCGCCATGAAAAAACTGCCAATTTCGGGGTTCAATGCTGCCCCGCCGGAAATGAAATATTTCAGCTTTCCACCCAATCGCGCCTGTATTTTCTGGCGGATCAATTTTTCAAGAAGCAAATCAAGGAAAAATTCATGCGGAAGAAGCGTTCGGCCTTCAAGGCGTTTGCGACCAAGGCGGATTGTTTCCATGAACAGGGTTTCGGAAAAGCCACCCTTCGTGCGGATGCTGCGCATGATGCGTTCATGAAGCACGTCATAAAGCCGCGGTACCGCTGTCATCAGGCTTGGCGATACTTCTTGCAGATTGGCGCCAATCTGTTCGGCAGATTCGCAATACCAAACCTCTGATTTGGTTTGGATTGGCAAATGCATGCCTGCGGTATGTTCATAAGAATGCGACAGGGGCAAAAGTGACAAAAAGCGTTGGTTTTCCTCAACACCACCCTCGCTTAGAATTTCAATTGAGGCGTTAATACAGGCCTGAATCGACCGATGTGTCAGCATCACCCCTTTGGGGCGTCCGCCAGTGCCCGATGTATAGACAAAACAACAGGTATCATCGCTATTTTGCGCTGCGATCCGACTGTCGATATCGGCCAAAGGTTCGGTTTTGGCCAGCAAATCCTGCCATCTATGAACCGTTCGCCCGCCAACATCGGGAAGCTCGGTGTCAGGGTCCATGGTGATCAGCATGCGCATATGCTGAACGCGTGATGCGGCAAGGGCGACACGGCTGGCAAGAAGGCCGCCGGATGTAATGGCAATCAACGCGCCGGAATGTTCCATGATATAGACATGATCATCTTCGGTATTGGTTGTGTAGGCTGGCACAACAATGGCACCGATCGACATAACGGCCAAATCAGCAATGGCCCATTCAGGACGGTTTTCTGCGCTGATCAAAACACGGTCACGCGGCTTTATTCCAGCGGCAACCAAGGCACCAGCCAACCGCTTGACGGAATCGGCAACCTCGTCCCAGTTTTTACCAGTCCATTTGCCTTTGCTCTTAAGGAACAACAGCGGTTTATCACCAAGCATGGCCGCATTTTCAAAAAAAGCGCCGGCAAGATTGGCTTTGGTGACATAACGGGACATATCGGCCTTTTTTGTGGTCGCGCTCATGCTTTGCTGTCTTTAGGATGGTTGTTGTCTAGCGATAAGCCTATCGGAAAATCGGTCAAATGCAATGCGATTGATCGGAATTTAGCGTTTGGTTTTGAGGCGTTCTGCCTGCACGCAGCTCGATAGTGAATTTGTGATTGGATGAATAGGCTTAAAGGCGCGGGGCGGCACGTTGGCCCAATTCAAATTTATCGCGCTCGGATAAATCTTTGCCGGCTTAGCTGATGTGGCAGAATGGTGGTGGGGGCGTCAAAGCGGTAATATCCATTGGTTGCTGCAACACGGTCATCACCGATTGGTGCACAAAATTCGCAAATACAGCAATTCAGCATGCTTGTTCCCCATCGCATTAAATAACCGTCCCAGAAAGTTGGAAAAAAGGTAAACCAGGTTGGTTTTCAGCCAAGCAATGT
>CAJYBL010000252.1 GCA_913064995.1 uncultured Alphaproteobacteria bacterium | reverse complement strand
ACCGCTGCTGCGCTGATGCCCAAAGGTTTGCCAACCTGATTGATTGTCTGCAAATCCCCGCCCCGTCCCTTGCCAAAGGCAAAATCAGTACCGGCATAAAGCTGGCGAACGCCAAGACCGGCAAGAATGTCAGATACAAACTGGTCTGCATCGGTGCTTCGCAACGCATCATCAAACAGGATATGAATGACCCGCGCTGGCCCCATCTGGCCAAGCAAACCCGCTAAAAGCCGGTCTTTTTCGCGGCGATCGGCAAGATGGAATGGCGCCTCATCCTGACGGAAAAACTCGCGTGGATGCGGATCAAAGGTAATGACCGACGGCAACAGGTCATCGCGCCGCGCCGCAGCGACCGCAGCGGCAACAACCTTTTGATGCCCGCGATGGACACCGTCAAAATTACCGATTGCCGCCGCCAGCCCCTCGCCAGCAAAAGCAGTGCCAGCCAGCGGCGCATCGCCAATGGCCCAATCAATCATCTCAACCATGTTTGTCTGTTGGTTTTTCATAGCGCGGCACTATATCGCCTAACGCCACTCAATATCAATCTCTGATCAAAAAAAGCGGCAATCCCTGACAGGTTTTTTACCAATTATGCCAATGGCGTTTGCGTCATTTTGAATCACTCGGTTCTACCCGATAGAATACTTTTACATCACCAAGCGCATTTGATAGGATCGCAGCTACTTATTGGATGCCAAAATCAGCTGGTAAAGACCAGCGTTATGGCACCTGCTATATCCATCTTGCTTTTAACCGTGATTGATTGTGACAGATAGAATATGGAAACCATAACCAATAGCTTGTTCTCCGTGGATTTGTTAAATCAGCCTGGCGCAGATTTGATGCTTGGATTTGCCACGAAGCTTCTTGCTGGCATTGTGACCATTATCATCGGATTTTGGCTAGCCGGTCGCGCAAGCCGCCTTGTCGTTGATTCAATTTCCAAAATTGATCGGATCGACAAAACCATTATGCCAATGATTGGCGCGCTTGTCCGCTATGCTGGCATGATCCTCACTTTGGTTGTGGCGCTTGGTAAATTTGGCGTTGAAACCACATCCATCATTGCGGTTCTTGGTGCGGCTGGTCTTGCCATCGGTCTTGCGCTTCAAGGCACTTTGTCAAATGTGGCCGCCGGATTGATGCTGGTATTTTTGCGGCCATTTAAACTTGGCGACTGGATTGAAACGGCTGGCATGTCAGGCATTGTTCGCGAAATCGGACTTTTCACAACAGTGATCGACACGTTTGACAAGGTTTATATCAGCGTTCCCAATTCATCGATCTGGTCATCCAATATCGTCAATCATTCACGCTATCAAATACGGCGACTCGATCTTGATATCGGCATTGCCTATGAAAGCAATCTTGATGATGCCGAAGCGGCCTTGATGAGCCTCGCAACAGATCCGCGTATTCTGCCCGATCCAGAACCGCGCTTTCTGGTTGTCAGCTATGCAGATTCGGCGATCATTGTGCGGCTTCGTATGCATACCACCTATGATGATTTCTTTGATCTTGGCTATGATTTACATCGCCAACTAAAAGGCGCAATGGCGGCGCATAATGTTTCAATTCCTTATCCGCAACGCGTGATCCGTTATGCTGGCGAAAATGAGGCTGATGGATCTGTTAGCGGAGCATGACAAGCAAGTCGAAGCCCAGTCACATCACTCGTGAGTCCTTGCAAAGCTGGCGCGTTGCCACTCTGGCACGCGAACGTGACGGCACCAATACGACCATTGCAAGCGAAGGCCAGCTTCTTGAATCACGGCGCGCCATGATACCCGATGATACCGATTGCCGTGATTTATGGGTGTTTGGCTATGGAAGCCTTATTTCCAACCCGATCATCGCCCATGAACAGCGCCTGATTGCCCGCATTCACGGCTATCATCGGCGGTTCTGTTTATGGACCCAGATTGGTCGCGGCTCGCCAGAATGTCCGGGTCTTGTGCTTTCGCTGGATCGGGGTGGATCATGTGTTGGCGTTGGCTTCAAGTTACAGCCCCATACCGCGATTGCCGAACTTGATCTGTTATGGCGTCGCGAAATGATGACGCTTGCCTATAATGCACGCTGGCTGCGGCTTCATACCGACGATGGGATCAAACGCGGGCTTGCCTTTGTTGCCAATCCGCAGCGTCCGGCCTATGCACCGTCAATGCCCTTCGAAAATTTGGTCACGACAGTGGCAACGGCAATCGGGTTTAACGGTTCTTGTCATGATTACCTGTTTGACACGGTTGCAGGCATGAAGGATTGCGGTATTCGCGACCATTCGATGGAAAAACTGGCAGATGCAGTGTCACAGAGGCTTGCATCGGTTGAATAATTTGGGTAGGAACTGTTCTCCTGTTGAAAAGTGCGGCTGTGGCGGAATGGTAGACGCGGCGGATTCAAAATCCGCTTCTGGTGACAGAGTGGGGGTTCAAGTCCCTTC
>CAJYBL010000251.1 GCA_913064995.1 uncultured Alphaproteobacteria bacterium | reverse complement strand
CCAACAGCAAGTTGAACGCTGACATCATCTTTGCCTTTATCTGTGAAATAGCTGTCGAAATGATAGGACGCCAAATTTGCGCCAAAACAAATATCAGCCAGAACAGTCTCATCCAATTTATGATCAGGAAGCCAGCCGCGCTTTGACGCGGTTCCATTCAGCGCCGAAAACAGCTTTCCACCTAAATTTTCGGCCTCGGTACCCGCCGCCAGCTTGTCACCAGTGCCGATCAGCAAATAACTGTTTTGATCAGCATAAATCACCAAGCTTTTGCCAGATTTACCGGTAAATTGTGCTGTGGCCATCGCCGCAATCAGATAGGCAGCAACATCCTTTTCCAGATGCGGAATAATTTCCCCATTTTTGCCAATCAAACAAATCATGGTGATATCGCCCTTTGGCGCGGTTTTTGCGAAGCTTAGCTGTAATTTAACAGGCATTGTTTTGTCGTCTCCAAACTATGGTTTTGTCTAGTTAGAACAGGCACCGGCCGTGACTGTCAATCCGGCCGATTTAGTCATGTTATAGGTTTTGCCATTATATGGCCAATTGTGCTATTGAAACCACTGGCAATGGATGGGGTCTTGTATGCAGTTTAATCTGTATATTTTCAATCAGCTTTTACGAACCACGCTAGCACTGACATCAGTGCTTGTGGGGATCATTTGGCTGTTTCAAACAATCCGCATTCTTGAATTGGTAGTCAATCGCGGCGCGGCGGTTGGTGATTTCCTGCTAATGTCGGTTGCATCAATGCCTCTATGGCTGATGATCGCTATCCCGATATCCGGATTTATTGCCGTAAATTGGGTATTTAGCCGCATTCTTGCTGATCGTGAGTTATTGGTGATGCAATCGATCGGCCTTAGCCCCTTACAGCTTGCAAAGGCGCCAATCGCGCTTGGTATTTTGCTAACGACCTTTCTGGCGGTAAATACTGTCTATATTTTGCCAACATCTTTTGGCGTTTATAAAGATCTACAATTCAAATTTCGGAATAGCATTCCAACAATTCTGCTTCGCGATGGCGTGTTTATTGAGGTTGTCAATGACATGACCATGTTCATCGGGTCGCGTGATGATAATGACATCATGCGCGATCTGTTCATCCATGATGCCCGCATCGCCGATCGGATCATCACAATGACCGCGCAATCGGGGGAATTCATTGAACGTGATGGCAGCCCAACCCTGATTTTGCAAAATGGCGAACGGTCCGAGCGCAATGCCGAAGGCCAAAGTGGCGCTGTTTTACTGTTTGATACGCATTCAGTAACCATCACCCGCAACAGCAGCCAACAAACCGAACGCGCAACAATCGATATCAATGAAGACAGCATCAGCAATTTGCTTTCGCCGGATGCCGCCCATTCACCGCAATATTATCTTCAGCGGCATGCCGAAGGCCATTACCGCATTGCATCGCCTTGGCTAGGATTGGGCCTAGCCCTATTGTCAGCCGCCATTATTTTACGCGGTCAGATCAGACGCGATTTATGGACAAGGCGGGCAAGCCTGAATATCGGCGCTTGTGTCTTGGTGATTATCGCCGTGGTGGTATCACGCGGGTGGGTAACAAATAATGCCAATCTTTGGCCGTTTATCCATCTGAGCGTGTTAGCGCCGATCATCCTTGCATTTTGGTTGCTTCGCCAACCGCGTGAAACGATCGATGCAACAGTGCAAAAAGAGGCGCTGGCATGAGCCAATTTGCGCCATTTGGAACCCTGTTTCGCTATTTCGCATTGCGTTTTGTTGGCTGGATCACGCTTTGCCTTCTTGGCCTCGCCTCGATTATCAGCATGATTCAGACGGTCGAGCTTGTGCGCCGCGTAAGCGTTTTAACATCTTCCCCGCCCGATATTAATTTCCTCAAAATGGCGCTGTTAAACTTGCCAGCGGTCATTGAAACGATCTTGCCCTTTGCCATGTTGGCAGGGGCAATGCTGTGTTTTTCATCGTGGAACCGCAGTAATGAATTTGTTGCTGTTCGTGGTTTCGGTCAATCAGTCTGGGCCGCTTTGGGGCCAGCGCTGTTTTCAGCCTTTATCATCGGCATGCTTCTTGTCACCGTCATCAACCCAATTGGGGCAGTTACGTCGAAACGCTATGAGGCTCAAATGGCCAAAATTTTTGGCAAATCAGACAGTAATTTTTCGATCTCAACCAGTGGAATATGGCTTCGCGATAAGCTGGAAAGTGGAAAATTGATTATCCGCGGTGACGCCTTAAACGCCAAAACAGCAAGCATTATTAATCCGGTCATTTATCTCTATCACGACAGTATTCACATGAAAGCGCTTTATAAAGCCAGCAGCATGCAACTGACCGATAAGGGCTGGATACTGGATCGCGCGTCACGATGGCACACCGATGGGCAAAAAACCAATCTTGGCAATTTGCTGTTGCCAACCGGACTTGACGCGCTTGATCTGCGACAATCCAGCCTTCGCCCCC
>CAJYBL010000250.1 GCA_913064995.1 uncultured Alphaproteobacteria bacterium | reverse complement strand
GGCTCTAGGCAAAGTGATATTGTACAATCGCTTCGACACATTCGCACCCAATTGAAAACCGGCCCAAAGCCAGCACCAAATGCGGTGACTGAAGATCTTCGTAACAAGGTCAAAGCAGCCGAGTTGGCCGCCGAAAAAATCCAGCTTGAAATGATGCAGACATGGGTCAGTCAGCTTACCGATGTTGACATGGTTGAGGGCCTGCGAACATTACCAACAATCATTAACACGATAACACGCATTGTGGTGACCAGTAGCAAGAATGAGATCACCCAGGTTCAGCATGATCACATTCGCGTTATTGCCGCCGCGGCATGCCAAATCAAAGATCTCAAAACAGAAATCATTCAGCCTTAATCAACGCCTGATCCCGTCCAGCGTTTGACTGTTGGCAATTGAATATCAAGAAGGTCAAGTGCGCGCCCAACACTTTGGTTGACCACATCATCCAGCGTTTGCGGCCGGGCATAAAATCCGGGAACTGGCGGCATGATGATGGCGCCGCTTTGGGTAGCTTGATCCATCAGCCTTATATGGCCTGCATGAAACGGCGTTTCGCGAAGCATCAGAACAACGCGGCGGCGCTCTTTCAGGCACACATCGGCTGCCCGCGCGGTCAGCTCTTCATTATGACAATTGGCAATTACGCTTAGCGTTTTGATTGAACAGGGCGCAACAAGCATGCCATTAGTGTGAAACGAACCTGATGAAATGGCCGCGCCAATATCCTTGTGATTATAAAGATGATCGGCAAGTGCCTTGATCTGGTCAGGCTCGTAATCAACTTCCGCAAGCGCGGTGCGAAATGCCGATGGGGTAATGATGGCATGGGTTTCAACATCATCAACCGCTCGCAGCAATTCCAACGCCCGAATTCCGTAAATAACCCCGGATGCACCCGTAATGGAAATAATCACACGCCGCATTTTTTCATCCTTATTTTTAAAAAAACAATCTGGCGGTGAGTGCCATATTTCCTTTTGCTAGCTGCTTGAAAAATCAACCAGCTCAATTTGATCAATTGAGCGATTAACAGTGCCAGTGATCGCGCCAGACTGTCAATCTTTGACGCGCCGTATGCGCCGCGTTAAAGCTGATTTTGATATGGGGTTTTCGCCACCTAACACACCAATCATCAAGAGCTGATTGTTCTGGCATTTACCGCACCGGTTTAGCCCATTAATTCCCTTTGATTTTCACTTTCGGTAGGACTAGCTTTGCAGGCATGACACCAAACACCCCTTCTTCTGGCATGATTATAAACTGGCTGATCCTGATCACACTTGGCGTTATCTGGGGCGCTAGCTTTCTTGGCGTGGAGCTTGCCCTTACCGGATTTGGCCCGATAACGCTTGCCGCGGGCCGCGTATCAGCGGCAGCATTGATCCTACTTGTGATCGCGCTTGTCTATGGTGATGGCTTGCCACGGTTTCAAACAGCAAACGACCGGCGTATCTGGCTTCACAGCCTTGGCATGGCGCTGTTCACAAATGCCATTCCCTTTTGCCTGCTATCATGGGGTCAGCAGGTTGTAACCTCTGGATTTGCCGGTATCAGCATGGCGGTGGTGCCATTGTTTGTTTTGCCGCTGAGTCATTTTCTGGTTCCGGGCGAATTAATGAGCAGGATCAAAATCATTGGATTTCTGTTTGGTTTTGCCGGTGTTGTGCTGCTTATTGGTGGCGATAAGATTTTAGCCAGTGTCACGCCATCACCCTTGATGTTTGCAGCCCAGCTTGCCTGTGTAACCGCCAGTAGCTGTTATGCCATTGGCAGCATCATCACACGGCTTTGCCCAACGGTCAGCGCGCTATCTTTTGCCACGGCTGGATTGACGCTTGGCGGCATTATTCTGATCCCTGTCGCGCTTTTGATCGAGGGGGTGCCAAATGCATCCTTTGGCACTGCCTTTGCAGGTCTCGCCTATCTGGCGGTATTTCCGACCGCGATTGCCACTATTTTGCTAACTATTCTGGTTCGGCGCGCAGGGCCGCCATTTTTATCATTGGTCAATTACCAGGTGCCGGTCTGGGCGGTGGTCATTGGCGTGCTTGTTCTTGATGAGGCCTTGCCGGGTCATTTCCTGATGGCTTTGGCCGTCATCCTGACCGGATTATTCATTGCACAATTAGGGCGACGCCGCGTCATCGCTGAGAACATCCCAAAGCCGCCAGCAAACAAGGTGTAAAAAGCAGGGCCAAAACGATGCCCGATCTTGATTTTTGAGCACAGTTATCTGTTACCGGTTTAATGGCCGAGAATCTGGCTCAAAAACAGCTTAGTCCGGTCAGATTGCGGGTTGTTGAAAAAGGCTTCAGGCTCGTTCTGTTCAACGATCTGGCCTTCATCCATGAAAATTACACGATCGGCCACTCGGCGGGCAAAACCCATTTCGTGCGTCACGCAAATCATCGTCATGCCATCATCGGCCAGTTCGACCATCGTATCCAGAACCTCTTTG
>CAJYBL010000249.1 GCA_913064995.1 uncultured Alphaproteobacteria bacterium | reverse complement strand
TTTAGTTCTGTCGAAATACAAAAAAGCTATCTAGGGTAAATTATCTTTGGCTTTCCCTTAACATGCTTTTTTGCACTTCATATCAGCCCATTATTTCAAGCTCGGGAGAGGGGAAAAGGCCACTAACATCAGAACCATTGTTCAGTTTGGTCAAAACGTCTCTTTCATAGTCAATGCGTTTTAGTGATGCTTCAAGAACGATGTCTGCACGGTTCAGGGGCACAACAGTCACCCCATCATCATCGCCAAGAATAATATCGCCTGGCATAACCACAACACCGCCACAACTAATCCGATCATCGATTGAACCGCCCCAGCCTTTATGCGGGCCAGCTGGCGATAGGGCGCTAAGATAGACTGGCAATCCCATTTCGCGCATTTCAGCAGCGTCACGCGCCGCGCCATCGAGGACAACACCATTGATATTTCGCATTTTGGCGCGGGTGTTTAAAATACCACCCCAGACAGCGCGGTCATCATAGTTGCAAGCGTCAATCACCAGCACCTCATTCGGGCGCAACCGGCCAATGACCTCATGCAGTGCCGCATTATCGCCAGCGAGGACGCTGACGGTGCGTGCCTGTCCGGCCATTGTCATGCCAAGTGAAAGCGGTGAAATACGCCCAGCCATTACATTTTGACGGTTCATGACATCACCAGCAATGGCAGGTGGAATCGTTGCCCATTGGGCTAGTTTATCGGCAGAAAGAGGCGTGAAATCATTGTTAAAGATTTGAACTGGCATTTATCTACTCCGTGGCAAAACCATCTCCTGGGCGAGTGTATTCAGGACGGGGCGGGCTGAAAACATCAAGGATAACGGCGCCATCAGGCCCGCCAATAACGCCATGTTCAATACCGCCAGGGCTGCACCAAAAATCCCCTTTTTGAACGTTAACTTCCTCGCCATCCTGAATACGAATTGCGCTTCCTTCAATCATGACGCCCCATTGTTCTTGTGGGTGGCTATGGATCGCTCCAACGGCATTTGGGGCAATGCGTACAACTGATAACATTGCTTTATCACCAGGGAAAATACGGGTTGTGATGCCTTCAACTAGGGTGCGGGCAATGCCCTGTTCCATCGCATCGATATTAAAAAAATTTTTCTCTTTTTGACTCATTATAACCTCAGGGAAAGTGGAGATAGATAGCCCGAATAAACGGGCCGTTTTGGACGTAGAAAAAGTTTTAGAGCTGCCACCGTAACGGCTGCTGGGCTATTCTGGGGCTGGCAGAATGGTGAAATCAAGCAGATTCGACTGACAACATTACCATTGTGTAGAATTTGTCATTGGTGATGGTACCAAACGGGGATTTTTTGAACCACCAAGCAGCAGTTCCATATCCATCTGGCGTGTATTAAAAAGGCGACTGCACGACGCGGTCCACATAAGCGGCTTAGCGCTGATCGGCAACGATCATATCAGCCGCCTTTTCAGCAATCATGATCGTTGGGGCGTTGGTGTTGCCCGACACTAATGTTGGCATGATTGACGCATCAACCACCCGCAGCCCGTCAATGCCATAAACGCAAAGCCGTCTATCAACAACATCACCTGATTTTGCATCTGGCCCCATGCGGCAGGTCGATACTGGATGATATAGCGTCACGCCGGTTTCGCGCGCATAGGCAAGGAGCGCATCATCGCTATCCAGATCTTTTCCTGGACGCATTTCAGCCTCGACAAGTGGTGCCATGTGATCACTTTGCATGATCTCGCGGGCGATTTTCATTCCCGCAACATGGACGCGGCAATCTTCCTCGCAGCTGAGATAATTTTGCTGAATTTCAGGTGCCATCATCGGGTCGGATGATTTGATATGAACTGAACCACGGCTCTCGGGACGAAGCTGGCAAGGACCAAAGGTCATGCCTGGGAATTTATCAAAAACGCGTTTGGCAGGATTGGCAAAGCTTGCATGCGCAATATGATATTGAATATCTGGTCCTGCCAAACCCTCGCGTGAGCGAACAAACCCGCTAAGCACACCGGCAGGAAGGCTGAGAAGGCCACGCCGCGTCAATCCGTAACGCAGAATCTCGGTGGCAAGCCCGAGGCCATGGGCGCGATTGTTCAAGGAAATATTGCGCCGTAACCTCCATGATAGGCGTGAAATATAATGATCGGTTAGATGGCTGCCAACACCAGACAACTCATGTCGAACCTTGATTCCGTGACGGCGAAGATGGTCAGGCGCGCCAATGCCCGATAGTTCCAGAATTTGCGGCGATTGAATGGCACCTGCCGATAAAATCACCTCGCGTCCCGCTTTAATATGATGCGATTTGCCATGTTGGTTGTAATGAATCCCGTCGGCGCGTTTGCCGGCAAGGCTGATTTTGGTGACATGCGCATGGGTAATGATTTGCAGGTTTGGCCGTTTTCGGGCTGGCTGTAAGTAGGCTTTTTTGGCGGAAAAGCGAAGCCCGTTTTTCTGCATCACCTGATAATAGCCA
>CAJYBL010000248.1 GCA_913064995.1 uncultured Alphaproteobacteria bacterium | reverse complement strand
GCCTCTCTCGCTCGTTGTGGATGAATGTCCGCGTCCACCTAGTAGCGTCATTTCCCCGCGGTAACGTTGCAGAACCACTTCGGTTGTGTATTTTTCAACGCCCTGCTGGTCGGTCCATTTGCGGGTTTGCAACTGGCCTTCGATATAGCATGTTGATCCTTTGCGAAGATATTGTTCGGCGATCCGGCCAAGGTTCTCGTTAAAGATGACAACGCGGTGCCATTCGGTCTTTTCGCGCTGTTCGCCGGTGTTTTTATCCTTCCAGCGTTCGGAAGTGGCGATTGATAGATTGACGATTTTGCTGCCGTCTTGTGTTGACCGCACTTCAGGGTCGCGCCCTAGATTGCCAACTAGGATGACTTTGTTAACGCTTCCTGCCATTGCGATTTTACTCCTAAATGAAATATGTTTTGGATTTTTAGGCTGAAAGTAATATACCGATCTATGCGTCCAGATTACCCATGCTGGTAAGGGTATGACAAGGATAAATCGGCCGTCGTTTGGATCAATCGCAAATATGTGAAATTAGCCTTATGAAACCGGCCGGAATGCAGTGGGTTTTGTGAAAATTGCAAATCAGTTTTTCGGCGCAAATGGCCGCGAAAAGACTAGCAAACCAACAGCCAGACGGTCTATAGTCCACCCATGCCAGATGAAACTAAAAGAACACCGCTTGCCAAAAAGGCTCAGCAAACCACCCGCCCTGCCAAAGGCATTGAACCGCGCATGATTTCGGTGCGTGGTGCGCGCGAGCATAATCTTGCCAATGTGGATATTGATTTACCGCGTGACCAGCTTGTCGTTTTGACTGGCCTGTCCGGTTCGGGCAAATCATCACTTGCCTTTGACACGATCTATGCTGAAGGCCAGCGCCGTTATGTCGAATCACTGTCGGCCTATGCACGCCAGTTTCTGGATATGATGAACAAGCCGGATGTTGATTTGATCGAAGGCTTGTCGCCAGCCATTTCGATCGAACAGAAAACAACATCACGCAACCCGCGATCAACCGTTGGCACGGTTACTGAAATTTATGACTATATGCGGCTGTTATGGGCGCGGATCGGCATTCCCTATTCACCAACAACGGGTCTGCCAATTCGCAGCCAAACCGTCAGCCAGATGGTTGATATCTTATTGGCGCTTGATGATGGCGCACGGCTATATTTACTGGCACCAATCGTTCGCGGCCGCAAAGGTGAATATCGAAAAGAGCTTGGCGAATTGCATCGCAAGGGGTTCAGCCGGGTTCGCATTAATGGCGAAATTTATGATGTTGACGATACGCCAACACTGGATAAGCAGAAAAAACATGATATCGAGGTTGTTGTTGATCGGGTTGTGATCACCGGTGATCATGATGAATTGGCAACGCGTCTTGCAGATTCATTGGAAACGGCGCTTGGCCTTAGTGACGGTTTGGTCTTTGCCGATCATGCAGATCATGACGGCCGGATTGTGTTTTCTGCCAGATTTGCCTGTCCTGACTCGGGCTTTACCATTGATGAGATCGAACCGCGGCTGTTTTCGTTCAATAATCCGTTTGGTGCCTGCGGGGCTTGTGACGGTCTTGGGGTCAAAAGTCATTTTGATGAACAACTTGTGGTTCCTGATCGCCAAGCCAGCCTTCGCAATGGTGCCTTGGCGCCTTGGTCATCAAACACCTCTCGCTATTACCTGCAAACGCTGGAGTCACTCGCAAAACAATTCAAATTCTCGCTTGATGTACCATTCAATGATCTGGATGATGATGTTCAGTCCATCATTCTTCAAGGGTCGGGCAAAATGCCCGTCACAATTGATTTTGATGATGGCATGCGGTCATATCGCACGGTCAAGCCGTTTGAAGGGGTTATGCCCAATCTTGGGCGTCGCTATCGTGAAACCGATTCGTCATGGGTGCGTGACGAAATGGAAAAATATCGGGCGAACCTGCCCTGCACAAGCTGCAAGGGCAAGCGCCTGAAAAATGAGGCTTTGGCCGTCAAAATTGATATGCATGACATATCTGATATTGCCCGTTTATCAATTGCTGATGCACGCCAATGGTTTGTTGATTTAAGCGTGAAATTAACCGGTCAGGATTCAGAGATAGCTGCCCGTATTTTAAAGGAAATTAATGAGCGGCTTGGCTTTTTGGTCAATGTTGGACTTGGCTATCTGGCAATGTCGCGCAATTCTGGCACCTTGTCAGGCGGTGAGTCGCAGCGTATCCGACTGGCGTCACAAATTGGTTCCGGCCTGACAGGGGTTTTATATGTTCTTGATGAGCCGTCAATTGGGCTTCATCAGCGCGATAATGACCGGCTGTTATCAACATTGGTTCGGCTTCGTGATCTTGGCAATACCGTTTTGGTTGTCGAACATGATGAAGAAGCGATTTTGCTGGCTGATTATGTTGTCGATATGGGGCCTGGTGCGGGGGTTCATGGTGGTCATGTTGTTGCCGCTGGCACGCCCGAT
>CAJYBL010000247.1 GCA_913064995.1 uncultured Alphaproteobacteria bacterium | reverse complement strand
ATCACAATAGACAATCACATGATCATCATTCTCAAGACCAAGGTCCTGCATTTGTGATTGAAATTGATTAGCCGTAGGCAGCGTATGTGGCAAGGGTGATGATCTATCGGCAATTTTATCAATGTCAAACCGCAATGATCCGGTAATGCGGCAGGCCAGATGTTCGGCATTGGCATCGCGTCCCAATGTTGGCAAATGTGATGTTGCATCAAAAATTTTGAGGCCCTGTTTGCCTAAATTGCTGGCAAGCCATTCGGCGTTAACAATAAGCGGCGTTGATGATGCGGTGGATGACATTGAAACCTCGGTTCTTTGGTCATGCTTGGACAAAAGGGAAATAGCCTAAAGCCAGCTTGGCACTGGCAGGTTTTTCGAGCGTAAAAATTCTGGGTTCCAGACCTTGGATTGATAGCGTTGACCCGAGTCACATAAAATAGTCACAATGCGATGATCTGGCCCCATTTCACGCGCCATTGCGACCGCGCCTGCCACATTGATGGCGGTCGAACCCCCAAGATAAAGCCCTTCATTCTGCATAAGGTCATAAATCAATGGTAACGCGTCACTGTCGGTAAGGCAGAACGCCATGTCAACCGGTGATTCGGCTAGATTGGCGGTAATGCGGCCTTGGCCGATGCCTTCGGAAATCGAATTGCCGTCCGATTTCAATTCGCCATGGCGGTAATAATTGAAAAGCGCCGACCCTTCGGGATCAGCAAGGCCGATTTTAACGTCTTTATTTTGCTCTTTTAGAAACTGACCGACACCGGCAAGCGTTCCTCCCGATCCGACAGCACAAATAAACCCGTCAATTTGTCCATTTGTTTGATCCCAGATTTCAGGGCCAGTTGTCTGGTAATGGCCTTTCATATTGGCCGTATTGTCAAATTGGTTTGCCCAGATCACACCACCATTATGTGTTGATGCCAGCTCCTTTGCCAAAGCTTCGGAATAGCGAACATAATTATTCGGGTTTTTATAGGGGGCAGCAGGCACAAGGCGTAAATCTGCACCGCAAACACGTAAAACATCTTTTTTCTCTTCGCTTTGCGTTTCAGGCATCACAATGACCGATTTATAGCCCTTGGCATTACCAACCATGGTTAGACCAATACCCGTATTGCCAGCAGTGCCCTCAACAATGATACCACCGGGGCCAATCAATCCACGCGCTTCGGCATCTTCGATAATGGCCTTGGCCGCGCGATCTTTCACCGATCCCCCAGGGTTCATGAATTCTGCTTTTCCGTAAATCTCGCATCCTGTCAATTCAGAAACGGCTTTGAGGCGAATTAACGGAGTGTTGCCAATGGCAGCGACAAATCCGGGAACATTGTTTTGTGACATGAATTTACCCTGTGAATTTAAAATAACACCGGCAAGCCTGGCAACATTAAATCATGTTTCTTGACGAAGGGCGGTGCAAAGCCAATGTAAAAGTCTCGTGTGATTTGTAAATCGAAAACTGCATCGGCTAGCCGTTAACAAAGACGAGGTGGCGCAACATAAATTCCATTCTTGGCAAGGGGCGTTGTTCATGGCAGGCTTTTTTTGGCTGCAGAAAGCAAACACAATGATTTGGGGTTGCTGGTTTAACCAGTAAAAAAGTGATAATGGCGCGCGTGACTCTCATTCGGCATGGCAAGGCTGAAACATCCAAGCTTGGGGTGCAGGATTTTGACCGCCCCCTGATTTCAAGAGGACAGATCAACGCGTCGGCGATTGGTGCATTTCTGGCCACGCACCGTATGCTCCCCCAACTTGTTCTGGTGTCGCCTTCGGCACGAACCCGCGAAACCTATGAATTTATCAAACCGCACTGGCCTGACGACATAGCGGTGCAATTTGTTGATCAGCTTTATGAAGCCTCGGCAAGCACACTTTTAGGGGCCATCGTTGATCATGGTGGTGATCTATCAAACGTTGCCGTTATCGGCCATAATCCCAGCCTTGTTGTGTTATTGAATCATATGGTTGGTGATGGTCATGCCGAACAGAATCTTGGCTATTTCCCAACATGCTGCATGGCCGATATCGGTTTTGTTGCGCCAAAGATCCGCGATTTGGTCTCGGATGAGGGAAGGTTGCTGTCGATCAAACGGGCGCGCGACCTTTAGGCAATCACATTCGGCATTTTATCAGCCAGCCTTACCTTTAAAAAATTGATTTTTCAACAAACCATCTATCTTTGACGCTTGACAAAATTGTTTTAACGTATTAAACCGCTATTACATTGTAACGAGACTGCGCAAGGGGTGTTAATAGCCTTTGAAACGTGACCAGATAGACACAACGCATGAATGCGATCTTTTCGACGCCATTCTGGCGTTAGACAGCTCGAATGAAGCACGCAATTTCTTTTATGATCTTTGCACGCCGGCCGAGCTTGAAGGGCTGGTTGACCGTTGGCGAGTTGCACAATTGCTGGTGAAAAAAGTGCCGTACCGAAAAATTGCCAAAGAAACCAATGTCAGCAC
>CAJYBL010000246.1 GCA_913064995.1 uncultured Alphaproteobacteria bacterium | reverse complement strand
ATCATCACCACCATAATCTTGAATATGATTATGAAACCAACACATTCCATCTACATCACTATTTCCAGCTGTTGTATCTCTTGTAAATCCTTTACAACTAGGTTGGTTGTTACAATGATCGATACAATATTGCAGTGTATTCCTAAAACCCCAAGAACCTTCACTAATATTGTAGTCTTGATTAATAGTAGAGTATTCATAGATGCCTTTGTGACTAGGTTGAAAAGTCACCTGAATTTTTCTACCCTCGGGTATATCGGGTCTTGTGTATCCTTCAACTCCTTTAATATAAAAATATGTATTATTAGGATCGAAGTCTCCATTTTGGTTTAAAGTTACGAGAGGTACAGTATGAGTGTTAGCCAACTTCATTTTCATATTTGAGTTGAAATATAATGTAATCTCGTTTGTATTTCTATTAACAAAGTTTACAACGTCTTCATCACGACCACTTTCAGTATTACCTATATGATCAGACTGATGATAGGAATGAAAATTATCTCCATGAACAATCGAGCGATATCGCTATGGGTGTTGACTCAGGTGACAATAAAGATGAAGGCGCTGGTGATCAGGGGCTTATGTTTGGTTATGCCTGTGATGAAACCGATGTTTTGATGCCTGCGGCAATTCATTATTCGCACCAAATTTTAAAAGATTTAGCAACCGTCCGCAAACAGGATGCCGATTCGATCCTTGGCCCGGACTCAAAAAGTCAGGTCAGCCTTGTTTATGATGATGCCGGCCGTCCAACTGGTGTGCATAAGGTGGTTCTATCAACGCAGCATTCTGAAGAAGCAACACGGGCCGATATTGTGGCGCTGGTGACGCCGGTGATTGCCAATGTTCTTCCCGATGGTTGGATGGTGACAGGTGATGATCTGCTGGTAAACCCAACCGGACAATTTGTGATTGGCGGGCCAGATGGCGATACAGGCCTTACTGGCCGCAAAATCATTGTTGATACTTATGGCGGGGCTGCGCCGCATGGTGGCGGCGCCTTTTCGGGAAAGGACCCGACAAAGGTTGACCGGTCAGCTGCCTATGCTAGCCGCTATTTGGCAAAAAATGTTGTTGCGGCGGGCTTGGCAACGCGTTGCACAATTCAGATTGCTTATGCCATTGGTGTTGCCGAGCCAGTATCGCTTTATGCCAATACACATGGCACTGGCACAATTGATGATCAAAAGCTGCAAGAAGCGCTTCGCGATTGCATGGATTTGACCCCGCGCGGCATTCGCCAACATCTTGGCATGAATGCGCCAATCTATGCAACAACCGCAGCCTATGGGCATTTCGGCCGTATCGCCGGTGAAGCAGGGTCGGGCACATTTAGCTGGGAAGCAACCGATCTTGTTGACGCGCTTCGCGCTGCGGCACGATAGGACATCGCTTGCTGAAATAGCTGATCAAATACGAGGCAGATTTTGCAATGGCCGATCATGAGGCTGTTATCAAGAACGGGGCGCCAATGGAGCCGCGTTTTTATGGCCGGCGCAAAGGCCGGCCGCTTCGTGCCTCGATGAAGCGGCTCCTTGATGAAGATTTGCCGCAATTTGCCTTTGATCCGACGCGGCTGATTGATGATCAATTCGGCCGCAAGGCCGACCGCTTTCTTGAAATCGGTTTTGGCGGTGGTGAGCATCTGGCTGGCCTTGCTGCGACGATGCCTGACTCTGATTTTATTGGGGCCGAACCTTTTATCAATGGTGTTGCCAGCCTGCTTCGTCATATTCAAGAACAACAGCTTGGCAATATCCGCATCTGGCCAGATGATGTTCGTCTGATCATGCCTAGTCTTGGAACGGCAAGCCTTGCTGGTGCCTTTATCATGTTTCCCGATCCATGGCCGAAAAAACGCCATGCGGCGCGGCGCATTCTGCAAACAGCGCTTCTTGACCAACTTGCGGTGATGATTCGGCCGGGCGGACGTTTGGTTCTGGCAAGCGATGATCCAACGGCAAAAAGCTGGCTTTTGAAGGCTGCCACCGCGCATGCTGATTTTATGTGGACAGCGCGTGGCCCCCAAGATTGGCGTCAACGCCCTGCTGAATTGCCCGAAACGCGCTATATGAAAAAGGCTGATCGTGCCAAACGCCGATCATCATGGTTTCTATTTCAGCGCCGCGATCTTGTCGCCTGATCTGATCACTTTGGACAGGACTAAATGATAAATTGACGTCACAGGCGTGCTGCCTCTTGCCTCTTGCTTTTTTGCTTATCACCGCTTATAAAAAGACAAAATAAAGCTGTCGCAGTCAGACGGTGGGCCACTGGCCCACTTTTTTATTGTCTTTTTTAAGGGTTTTTGGCCGGTTTCAAAAAAGCGACACATCTAGGGTTAGCGTTACGATAATTGTCCCATTGGGCACGCCAATATTTAAGGTTTTAGGAGGTGTTTTGGTCGAAGCCAAGATAAGCCAGATTATTGAAGATGCGGTTGCTGAGCTTGGCTATGGCCTTGTGCGGGTCCAGTTTTCAGGTGGGCAAACAGGTC
>CAJYBL010000245.1 GCA_913064995.1 uncultured Alphaproteobacteria bacterium | reverse complement strand
CGAAAAAACGCGACACCGAAATTCAATTTGCCAGATTATTTGGCAATTCGCCACTTCAGGTCGAAATGATCTTGATGACAACGGCAAGCTATACGCCGCGCAATACTGAACCGGGCTATTTACGCCGGTTTTATCGCCAACTTGATGATGTGCGGGATGACTATTTTGATGCGCTGATTGTAACCGGAGCGCCGGTTGAAACCTTGCCATTTGAAGATGTAAGCTATTGGTCTGAATTGACCGAAATCATGGAATGGTCGCGCACCCATTGTTTCCGCAGGCTTGGCATTTGCTGGGGCGCACAGGCACTTTTATGGCATTTTCACCAAGTGCCAAAATATGAAATTGGGGCAAAGCTTTTCGGTATTTTCGAACATGGGTTAAGCGATGTTTCGGGCCGGTTGATGAATGGTTTTACCGACCGATTTCCGATGCCCGCGTCACGTTATACGATGAACCGAAGCGAAGATTTGGCGGCGGCAGGGCTAGATGTTCTGGCTGAAGGCGGGTCATATGGTGCAGGCATGGTCCGTGACTCGGTGACCGGTGATCTGTTTGTGTTCAATCATCTTGAATATGACGCCACAACGCTTGGCGATGAATATCAGCGTGATGTTGCTGCGGGGCTAAAGACAGCTTTGCCGGAAAATTATTACCCGAATGATGATCCCACGCTGCCGCCAATCAATAACTGGCGGCCTTTCGCCTTTTTGCTGATGGCCAATTGGATCAATGATTTGTATCAGGCAACGCCATTCGACCTGACTAGCCTTCCCAAGAAATAACAAGCGGCCTTCTCAGAGATATTTATTTGGACAGGTTTGTTTGGGCGGGATTAGGCGGGTTTGATTTGCCGGTTTGTATGGCCCATTTTGCGGCCCGGTTTGGCCTCGGCTTTGCCATAGAGATGAAGATGCAGCCCGCTTGTGCTGGCAAGCGCGTCGAGGCGGGTCATATCCTCACCAAGAAGGTTATCCATTTGCCATTGCCCATAGCAATTGGTGCTTCCCAAAGGCATGCCGGCAACAGCGCGGATCAATTGAGTAAATTGACTATTGGCGCAGCCTTCGATGGTCCAGTGGAATGAATTATGCGGTCGCGGTGCTATTTCATTGAATAAAAGACGATGATCGTCAGTGACAAAAGTTTCCAATGCCAAAAGACCAGTAACATCAAGCGCCGTGGCCAGCTTTTGAATGGCATTTTGACCAGCGTTGATTACCGCTGCTGGTAGGTCGGCTGGCGCTACGGATCGGGCTAGAACACCGTCTTTATGTTCATTCAGGCTTGCCGGAAAATGCGCGATGCTGCCATCGGCGGCACGGGCAACCAAAAAGCTTGCCTCGGCACGAAAAGCCACCATTTCTTCGAGAATGGCATCAGTGGTGGCAAGCGTGGCAAAACCAGCGACAAGATCGTCATGCTGGGAAAGCCGGATTTGGCCCTTGCCATCATAGCCAAGCTGGCAGGTTTTCAGCACCCCATCCCCGCCCAATTCGGCCATTGCATGATGCAGATCAGCGGCATTGGTGATGTGCCAGAAAGCAGGTGTTTCAATGCCAAGATTGCGGGCAAGGGTCTTTTCGCGAATGCGGTGTTGGGCTGTATGAAGCGCGGCCTCACCCGGGCTGGCAAGACAATGTTTGGCCAAAAAGGCCATTGCGCTGGCCGGTACATTTTCAAATTCACTGGTAACCGCGTCAATCTTGCTGGCAAAGGCGGCAAGCGCTTCTAGATCATCATAGGCAGCCTCGGTACAGTCATGCGCTATATCACCAGCAGGGCTGTTTGTGGCATCAGGGGCAAATATATGGGTTCGAAAGCCAAGCTGGCTGGCAGCAATCACCAGCATCCGGCCAAGCTGTCCACTGCCAAGAATGCCGATGGTTTTTTGCGGTGCGTATTGCAACGGATTATTCCGGCGTTTCGGCAACATTATCGGTCTGGCTTTGGCGCCATGCGATAATTCTTTGGCCAAGATCAGCGTCAGACAGAGCCAGGATTTGCACCGCCAGCAAAGCTGCATTTTTCGCGCCAGCAACGCCAATGGCGAGGGTGCCAACCGGAACGCCAGCAGGCATCTGAACGATTGATAACAGCGAATCCATACCTTTCAGCGCTGCCGATTCAACCGGAACACCAAGAACTGGCAAATGCGTATGAGCCGCAATCATCCCGGGCAAATGCGCCGCGCCGCCGGCGCCAGCAATGATCACGCCAAAGCCGTTTTCATGCGCGGTTTCGGCAAATTTGGATAAACGTGTCGGTGTGCGATGCGCTGAAATGATTTTTACCTCATGCGCCGCGCCAAACTGATCAAGAATATCAGCAGCGGCTTTCATGGTTGACCAGTCAGACTGGCTTCCCATGCAGATGGCGATAAGGGGTAGCGATGATTTTGCGGTCATGAAATTCTCGATTTACGTCTTGAAATGGCCAGAATAAGTCAGGTGATTGCGGGCTGGCACTTATCCACGATCGTCAGTCTGCTTGATTCACGAACATC
>CAJYBL010000244.1 GCA_913064995.1 uncultured Alphaproteobacteria bacterium | reverse complement strand
AACTCTAAAAGTGACAGAAGAGTGGCAAGAAACAGTGGTATCATCGGATTTTTTCTTGGATGGAGCTATCGGTCTTTCTTGAGAAATAGGAACCTAAAGCTCAACTAAACTGCGACGCCCGAGAATTAAATTACAGGCTAGTAATGCACAATATTAAAATCCTGAGAATTGTGCCGTTACGCTTTGTATGGACGACGAAGTGGAAATGGATGCGAGTGGTTGTTGGGTCAAGAAGAACGCCCAAGTAATCAGCGAGACACCGTTACGTTTGCAAAGTGAGCATTACAACAGATTGGCTAACTCCCTTGACGCCACAGATGCTATTTATAATGACAAACGAGATGAGTTCTAATCCTCTGGCAAATTGTGAAGTCCATCAACGACCCAAGTAGACCAACGTTACTTTTGATGTCCCCTGATCAGAGGCTTTGCTTATGCACGAGGCCGCAGTGGATAACCTCTTTCAAGAGTTACCCTGATCTAGTCCCAATTATGCCGGAAATCTAAATATTTTCCAGCCTTTTCATTTGATTATCCTGCGATATGATGGTTTTGCGATATGATTTTTTTGCCATATGATTATGGGAATGATCTCACCAGTTGGATTTTGTGATGATAGATGAACGCGCACCATGGCAAAGGCTTGGTTTCAAGCTTAAACTCGGCTTGCGGGCGCGATCTGAAGCGGAATGGCTCCCGTCAAATGATCTATTTGGCAATCGGGCTGCTCGTGCTAAACAGATTGCTCTCAAGAAACGATTACTGGCCAAACATCACCAAGATGTATTTTCGGCAATGCCATGTACTAATGCGGCTGGCGATGAAGTTCTGGCACTGGTTCGCCAGCATTTAACAGCATATCACCATGATCACGCTCGCGATGATCGCCCGCATGATGATCGCATGGCACCGGCAGTTGCTGGCCTTCATCCGTTGGATAGGGCGGCGCGGCTGGTTCCCGAAGATTTGTTGTTGCTGGCTCCTTTTCCTGAAGCTGCGGCGGATGATAAGACTGCGGTAAAATGGCATCTTGTGGCGGCGTCACTTTGTTTTCCGGCGCATTGGGTTTTGGCTGAAAAGATGAACAAGCCCTTGGCCGCGATTCATGATCCGGTGCCGCATTATGATGAAAGGTTGGCCGGCCCAGTTGACCGGTTTTTCGACAAAATGACAATTGGCCCGATCAGCGCCCGCATGAATTGGTCTTTGCAGATTGGTACTGATTTATTCACCCCGCATCGCGCGCAAAGACAGGCCGCAGCAGGTGACCTTGATAATCACCAGCTATGTTTGCGTCTGGAAAACCAGACCTTGCGCAAATTGCCGCAAACCGGTTTTGTGCTGTTTACCATCCGAACCCATATCGAACCGGTTTCACGCTGGAAACATACCCCCAATGCGCTTGACGATTTGGCGAAGATGCTTAATAACATGTCGCGCGAATCCCAATCCTATAAAGGCGCATTGCTTTATGCTGGCGCCCTTGCAAAATCGACCTAAAAATAACGCTAATATCGGCGCGGCCTGCAGCGTGATGGCGGGGTGATGGCTGCGTTGGAAGAAACATTTAGGTCAAAAACTCAAAAAGCCATTGTGGTTTGCCATCGCTTGGCCGATCCAAGACCAAAAACGGCAAAGGCCGAGATATAAATGCTATCAACCCAAAAAAATTGCGGTGTTGATGCTGTTCAACCCTTGACTTTATCCCCCAAATTATGACCCTATTGACGCGTAAATTTTATCTTTATTAGGGGTTAATTATGAAGAAAAAAGCAGTGACGATTGTTCTTTTGGCAAGCTGTCTCGCCTTTGGCGCATGTTCAAGCTATCCAACTTGGGTTCCAGAATGGGCGCAAGTCGGCGCCGATTAAGGCGTTAACCCCAACCCGTGCCAGCAAGGTATTGTTGTTACCAAACGCGGCGGTGATGGCAAGTGGCGTTAAAAATGATTTCAATAGCACAGCATTATGTCTGTGCTATTTTTGTTTCAAGCTGCCATTAACTGGCCGCAAAGTCCTGCTTCACAAGGAAAAACACCATGTCAAAACAAACGATCTCGGTATTTGGGCTTGGCTCTATGGGATTTGGCCTTGCCTGTTCGGTGCTTGCAGCAGGCCATCATGTCTATGGTTTTGATGTGAATATCGCCAGCCAAGACCGGTTTCTGGCCAAAGGTGGCGACTGGGCGGAGATTGTTGAAGCTGGCGCCCTATCGGATGTGGTGATTTCGGTGGTGCTAAACGGCGCGCAAACGACTGATATTCTGTTTGGCGAGACGGGCATTGTGCCGCATATGCGCCCGGGAAGTGTGGTTATTTCCTGCGCCACGGTTGCGCCTGATCTGGCGCGCGAATTGGCGACGAAATGCGATGCGTTTCGGGTGCTGTATCTTGATGCCCCCATTTCGGGTGGGCCGGTCAAGGCGGCCGAAGGCGCGTTAACAATGATGGCATCGGGAAGCGCAGATGCGTTTGTGGCGGCCAAACCAGCGCTTGATGCGATTACCCAGACGGTTTACCAGCTTGGTGACACGGCGGGG
>CAJYBL010000243.1 GCA_913064995.1 uncultured Alphaproteobacteria bacterium | reverse complement strand
TAGCGCGGTTGGTGCGTCGGGCACCTCACTTGGCATGTAGCGGCATTCTAATCGTCCGTCGGGGCCGTTTATGATAACCTCGGGCATAAGTTTTTCCGTTCATCTTGCACTATCGTAATCAGGGCTTATATCGTATAATGCATGACACGCCAAGCGAGCTTTGCACCCAACGCACGCGAATGTGTGATTTGCTGGTAACAAATCGGTCTAAATCTGTTTGCTGTCGATGATCATGACCAAAAAATCATCCGTCAGCCATTTTTATTCCACCTTAGCCAATATTGGATCGAAACATATGTTTGCAAATTTACGCCGTGACCTAAATGCGGTTATCGAACGCGATCCGGCAGCCAGTAACCGGCTGGCGGCGATCTTTCTATATCCAAGCTTTCAAGTCATGCTGGCCTATCGTTTGTCGCATATTTTATGGCAGATGCGGCTTCGGTTCATTGCGCGGCTGATCATGCAGATTGCGCGCGTACTAACAGGAGTCGAAATTCATCCCGCAGCGAAAATCGGCCCCGGTTTCTTTGTTGATCATGGTATGGGCACGGTCATTGGGGAAACGGCTGAAATTGGCCGTGATGTCACGCTCTACCATGATGTGACGCTTGGCGGGGTTATGCCTGCGGTTGATTCAGACAAACAGCGTGAGGCGAAACGCCACCCAACGCTTGGCGATTATGTGATTGTTGGTGCCGGAGCGCAAATTCTTGGCCCAATCACGGTTCATCGCTGTGCGCGGGTTGGTGGCAATTCGGTGGTGACAAAAGATGTTCCCGAAGCGGCAACCGTCGTTGGCGTGCCTGCGCGTCAGATGAGCAAGACCACAACCAAGGCTGACGCTGATACAAGCTTTATGGCCTATGGTGTTCAATCGGGTATTGATCTTGACCCGCGTGAGCGCACGATCAGAGCGCTTGTTGACGAAGTGCAAAGCCAGCGCGCACGCCTCAGCGATCTTGAAGACAGGCTGGCCACCGTGGCGGTAACGGCCGCACCGAAAAAAGCTCCGCGCAAAACCAAGCCAAAGCCGGTCAGCTAGGTTGTTTTGTGAAGCTGGTCATCAATGATGCGTAAGACACCAATCTATCTTGATAATAATGCAACAACACCATTGCGTGCTGCTGCCATCACTGCCATGCAAGATGCGATGGGGCCGCCAGCAAACCCGTCATCGGTTCATGGCTTTGGACGCAATGCCCGACTGGTTGTTGAAACGTCGCGTAGTGCGGTGGCAATGCTTGCCGGATGCCGCGCTGCAGATGTGGTGTTCACCAGCGGTGGTACCGAGGCCAATAATCTTGTGATGGCGCAATATGATCATGTGATCACAAGCGCGATCGAACATGACTCGGTCAGACATGCGCACCAAAATTGCCATCAGATTGCTGTTGATGAAAATGGGATTGTTGATCTGGATATGCTGGCAACGGCAATTGCTGGGATTGATGATGCGGCTAAGCCGCGAACACTTATCTCGATCATGGCAGCCAATAATGAAACTGGTGTTATCCAACCAATGGATGAAATTGCTACGATGGCGGAAAGCGCAAATATCGCCTTGCACAGCGATATGGTACAAATTTTTGGCAAACGCCATATTAATTTTGCTGCATCGAAAGTCAGCTATGCCAGTCTCTCAGCGCATAAGATTGGTGGTCCATCTGGTGTTGGTGCGTTGTTGGTAAGACCGGGATGCAGGCTTTCGAGCCTGCTTCGTGGCGGCGGTCAAGAACAGGGACGGCGGGCTGGCACTGAAAATCTGGTTGGCATTGCCGGTTTTGGCGGTGCTGCAGATGATGCGTTTGGCGATATTGGCCATTATCAGACAATGGCGAAATGGCGCGATGATTTTGAAAGCCGCATGCTGGATCAGCGAAGTGGGATTGCAGTGTTTGGCCGCGATGCGCCACGGCTTGGCAATACCAGCTGTATTGCCGCATCGGGAAAAGCGGCTGAAACAATGGTGATGGCATTTGACATTGCCGGTGTCGCGATTAGTGCCGGTTCGGCCTGTTCGTCGGGCAAAGTCAAACCAAGCCACGTGCTGGAGTCGATGGGTGCGGGGCCGCGCGCTGGCGAGGCCATTCGCATCTCAGGCGGATGGGCAACAACCAAAAGCGACTTTGAAACGCTTGCAGATGTGTTTTTGCAACTGTACAAGCAACCCGCATAATTTGATTTGCCAACTTTAAATTTACAAATTGAGCGGGGTTTGCGAATAAAGTGCAATAGCGATAAAGACGAGTGAAACAAGGACGGGCAAAATGTCAAATATTATTTTTACCAAGCCGGATGGCTCGGAACATAATGTCACTGTTGAAAATGGTGTCACTGTCATGGAAGCAGGGCGTGATGCCGGACTTGGCATTGAGGGAACATGCGGCGGTTGTCTGTCCTGTGCGACCTGTCATGTCATTGTTGATGCCGACTGGTTTGCCAAAACCGGCGCACCGGGCGAAGATGAGGTGGATATGCTTGATTTGGCATTTGGCCTTTCGCAGACATCGCGCCTTGGATGTCAGATTGAAATGTCGGATGCAC
>CAJYBL010000242.1 GCA_913064995.1 uncultured Alphaproteobacteria bacterium | reverse complement strand
CGCGTCTTGACAAAACTTCGCCCTTGGCCCGCGCTTCGGCAAGACGGTCATTATAACCGCCAATATTACGAACCCCCATCTTGGCCATATTGCGATAGCGGTTTTCCATTTCGCGAACCGCCCATTTCAATGCGGTAACTGCCTTTGACGGATCGGTCACAACCGGACTTAAAAGATGCGGAATGCCATCATAAACCGATAGTTCCAGCATTTTCGGATCGATCATAATCATCCGGCAGGTTTCAGGCGTATGCCGGTAAAGAAGCGACAGGATCATCGCATTGATGCCAACTGATTTGCCTGAACCGGTGGTGCCCGCAACCAAAAGATGCGGGAATTTGGCCAGATCGACCACCACTGGCGCACCGGCAATATCCTTGCCAAGCGCCATTGGCAGGCTTGAACGATCACTAGCCCAGCTATCATGGTCAAGAATATCACGAAGCATCACGACCTGCCGGTCTTCGTTTGGCAATTCGATGCCAATCACATTTTGGCCGGGCACCACGGCAACCCGAACCGAAATGGCACTCATTGAACGGGCGATATCGTCGGCAAGCGAAATCACGCGTTGCGATTTGGTGCCGGGTGCAGGGTTCAAATCATAGCGGGTGACAACGGGCCCATAGCGCACATCGGCAATCGTGCCATTGACGCTGAAATCCGATAGGACATTTTCAAGCTGGCGTGCATGATCTTCAAGAATCGATTTTGACGGGCCTGATTGGGTTTTTGCTGGTGGATTCAACAGGCGGGCAGGCGGCAATTGGAATCCCGAACCATCAACAAAATCAAACATTTCCTGCTTGGTGTTCTTTTTGGCGGCGCGCGGTGACCGCGCTTTGCCACCCGCGGCCTGATTGGCATTCTGGTCAGCCACATGACCAGCCGCATCGGCAACAAGCACCGGTTCTTGGCGTTGTCTTGATGGTTTTGATGTGCGCGGCGGTTTTGCCGCAACCCGCTGCTGCGCATTATTGACCGAACCTGCAACCTTTTGGCAAAGACCAGCAACGCCTTTCAACAAAAGTCCGATTTTACTAGTCTTGCCAGATCGTTTTAACCATTTTTGGGGCGAAATTGTCACCACCCAAAGCCATGATAGCAAGCCAAAAAACAGCGCCGCGCCGCCAACATAATGGATCGTCTCTAGCCCCATAAAGGATGGTATTGGCTGCATGACCCGCATGATCATTCCAATGATCACCGCGCCTGCCGCCCCGCCATTATCACTGGCACCGCCACCATCAAGCGCAAAAAGACCACCAGCCAGAAAACACAAGCTTAGCGGCAAAAAAATGATCCGAAATCGCATCCATGGCACTGGCTGTTTCCGGAAATAGGACAAGCCCCAGAATAACGGCACCAAGGCCAGAAAAAATGACGCAAGCCCGATCGCCGCATAAAGCCCAGCCGAAATATTGGCACCAATCGGCCCAAGCCAATTGGCTACAGGCGCCGTTGAAACCTGATTAAAGGACGGGTCATTTTTACCAGCGGTGATGAGCGCAATCAGCAACAAACCCGATAACACAAAAAGCCCAAAGCCAAAAATTTCCATTAACCGATTCTGCAAAAACTGCATCATCGCAATGGAAAAAATGGGTTTCTTGTCGTCACTATCGGCCATGACTTTCCTTATAGGGTAAATCTGTGTGGCAATCTAGGCATTGCCATGAGCGTTATTTTTGATCAAAGGCATTATCATTGCTGGCTTTTATAAATTTTCGCCACCCGTGAAAGCGCCTCATCGGTGCTTTCGGCATCATGAACAAGCGCCAATCTGACATAGCCAGCACCCGGATTGCCATCTTCGGTTTCCAGACCCATAAAAGATCCGGGAACAGCCTTCACCGCCTGTTCGGCCATCAGCCTTTTGACAAATTCAATATCATCACCAACTTTAAGCCACAGGAAAAAGCCGCCTTGCGGTGCGGCAATGCCAAGATGTTTTTCAACAAGAGCGAAATTGGCGTCATAATAGGTGCGGATTGCCGCAACATGTGCCTCATCATCATAAAGATCGGCAGCAACTGCCAAAAGCGGTGTTGGCAACAATGACCCACCATTGCCAACAAGTTTCAAATATTGCGCCACAACCTGCCTGTCACCAACCATGAACCCTGCACGAAGACCAGCCGCACCCGACCGTTTTGACAGCGAATTCAACACCACCAAATTGGCCAGAGGATCAGCATCACCGGTGATGCCATCTTGGCTTGCAACCAAGGCGGCGGCCTGCATCAAACCCGTTGGCGGAGCGCCTCGCCAGATATCAGCATAGCATTCATCCATCACCAGCAGAAAATCATGTTTGCGGGCAAGTCGAATTACATCAATCAGATAATCCATATCCATGACGCTGCCTTGCGGATTTGTTGGGCTGCACAGATAGAGAATGCTGGCGCGGTCAAGATCAGCAGATGCAACCGCATGAAGATCGGGAAGAAAATTTTGATTGGCACCGCTATTCAGCCAGATCGTTTCCCCACCGCTGGCAAGCGCACCGGCGCGCCATGCATGATAAAAAGGATTGGTCACAAGCGCGGCAGCATTGGG
>CAJYBL010000241.1 GCA_913064995.1 uncultured Alphaproteobacteria bacterium | reverse complement strand
GGTGCACGCGCGCCGCAGGAGACATATTCGTGAATTATCGCGAAATTTTGAAAAACAAGCTAAACCAGCTGAAAAGCGAAAGTCGTTACCGGACCTTTATTGAGCTGGAGCGTCAAACTGGCTTGCATCCGCATGCGCTGTGGAACAGCCCTGACGGGCCAAAAGATGTCGTCATTTGGTGTTCAAACGATTATCTCGGTATGGGACAAAACCCGGATGTAGTCAAAGCATTTACCAGCGCCATTGATGTTCATGGGACCGGCGCTGGCGGCACCCGCAATATTTCCGGCACCAGCGCCACCATCGTCGCGCTTGAGGGTGAACTTGCCGACCTACATGGCAAGGAACGCGCCCTCGTGCTGACAAGCGGCTATGTTGCTAATGAAGCCAGCATCAGTGCCATTGCCGGTTTATTCGATAATGTGCTAATTCTATCCGACGAGATGAACCATGCTTCAATCATCTCTGGCATTCGCTATGCGCGTTGTGACAAAGAAATTTTCCGTCATAATGATTTGGCACATCTTGAGGAGTTGCTTGCTGCCCAGCCAATTGAACGGCCAAAGCTAATTATTTTTGAATCGATCTATTCGATGGATGGCGACACTGGCCCTGTTGTCGAAATTGTCGAACTTGCCGAAAAATACAATGCGCTGACCTATCTTGATGAAGTTCATGCGGTTGGCATGTATGGCAATGAAGGTGGCGGCATTGCGCAAATGCGTGGTGTTCAAGATCGCGTCGATATCATCCAAGGCACGCTTGGCAAGGCCTTTGGCGTTGTTGGTGGCTACATTGCAGCTGATGATGTGATTTGTGATGCGGTTCGCAGCTTTGGATCAGGTTTTATTTTCACCACTGCCTTGCCACCAGCCTTGGCCTGCGGAGCATTGGCCTCGGTTCAGCATTTGCGCCGCAGCTCGCATGAGCGTTTGGCACAGCAGCGTCAGGCCACCAAATTGAAAGCAAAATTGCACGAAGTTGGTTTGCCCATTCTGGAAGGCGACACGCATATCATTCCGGTCATGGTCAAAGACGCGGCAAAATGCAGTCAGATCTGTCAAACTCTGCTGAGTGATTTTGGCGTTTATGTGCAGCCGATTAATTATCCAACCGTACCGGTGGGAAGTGAAAGGTTACGACTTACCCCCGGCCCGCTGCATACCGATGCGATGATTGATCATCTTGTGGACTCACTGCAAAAGGCATTTGCCCTAACTGGCGACGCGCAGGCCCAGCAGGCTGGTTAGGTAAACTGGTTAAAACAGCCTAGCTTAAACAAACTGGCCAAACCACCCATTGCCGCCTTTAATTTTTGTAAAAAACCAAAGCGCATTATCGGCAAGGCTGGATTTTGCCACCTATAGCTCCTACATTAGAAGCAGTTAGGCGTTTTAGCCTGCTCCTGATTTTATCGAAGCTGTTCGATGAATAGGGTTCTGGCTTTTTCCTTTACGGCTTTTGATGGAACGTGATTATGCCAATTACCCCTACCCCTTCCGATCACCCTAATTTTCCTGGCCGCGGTAAAACCGGCCTGCTTTTGGTCAATCTTGGCACGCCCGATGGCACCGACACTCCATCAATGCGGCGCTATCTAAAGCAGTTTTTATCCGACCGCCGCGTGATTGAAGTGCCACGCCTACTGTGGTGGCTGATCCTGAACGGCATTATTTTGAATATCCGTCCCCGCAAATCAGGCGATGCCTATGCACGGATCTGGCTGAAAGACGACCCAGATGGATCGCCGCTTCGCCGCATCACCCGCCTTCAGGCCGAACATGTCGCCAACAGCTTTCAAAGTGATGATCTGATCACTGATTACGCCATGCGCTATGGCAAGCCGTCAATCCAATCGCAAATGCAAAAGCTGCAAAATGCCGGATGCAGCCAGATTTTGGTTATGCCGCTTTATCCACAATATGCTGCATCAACAACAGCAACGGTCAATGACGAAGTGTTTAAATGGGCGCTTGATCTGCGCTGGCAACCGGCCATTCGAACCGCGCCGCCATGGCATGACCACCCTGTCTATATCAAGGCTTTGGCAGACTCGGTTCGTCAATCAATAAAGAAAAACGGCATGCCTGATGATCTGGTGATTTCATTTCACGGCATTCCCAAAAGCTATTTTGTAGCTGGTGATCCCTATCATTGCCAATGTCTAAAAACAGCGCGCCTTCTTCGTGAAGAGCTTGACTGGGACAAAGCCCATTTTCACGCTACCTTCCAATCACGGTTTGGATCCGAACCTTGGCTTCAGCCTTACACCGATCAAAGCGTTGTGGCGCTGGCCGAAAACGGATCAAAACATGTTGCTATCATGGCACCCGGTTTTGTCGCTGATTGTTTGGAAACCTTGGATGAGTTGGATATAGAGCTGCATGAGGAATTTTTGGAACATGGCGGCGAAACGTTTAGCTATATCCCCTGTTTGAATGACAGTCCATCTGGCATGAAGGTGATTGAACAAATTGCCACTGAAAATCTGGCCGGCTGGGTCGACACACCGAAAAAAGGTACGGTGAAGAAACTAGCTGCCAAAAAAGCTGTTGCGAAAAAAG
>CAJYBL010000240.1 GCA_913064995.1 uncultured Alphaproteobacteria bacterium | reverse complement strand
TTCTATACCAATCTGTTTCAAGAGTTATTTGATTCGAAGGAATGGCAGGATTTCTGCACCAGCGATGGTCTGACTTGTGACTCAATGATTAAAAATGCTGACCTCGGAAAATTCCACGCTGATCAGTACGCTGCGCATGAAAAGCTCATTGCACAAGTTGGTGCAAGCGCGATTACAGGTGAATAAATAACGACTTAAGACAGACTCCCTGGCCGGTGAAACGGCTTGGGAGTTCTATTTTTTTCTGATTTTGTCTGAATTTTTGAACATCTCGGCTGTTCATCATGTCGTCATGTTATTTTGTTGCGCCGGGTTTGGAGGGAGAACGTGATGTCAACCCGAAATGCTGAGTTAATAATGGCCATTGGGATGTTAGTATTTTCACTGGGTTTGATGTGGAACATCCACAGCGATGGATTGGTTATTGGCTGGATGGAAGAGCGCGGGCCCGGCTCTGGGTTATGGCCATTCTGGCTAAGCCTTGGCATGGCGCTATGCTCGGTCTGGACGATGGTTCGTTGGTTCAATGGTGCTACCGCAGAAAGTAGGGATGAGTCACCTTACATGGACCCGGAAAGTCTTGGTCTTGTGGTGACTTCGTTTGTTCTGCTCACGGTAATGATATTTCTTGTCCAATATATCGGCACCTATCTGTCGGTAGCGCTGTTTCTGGGTGCTTACATGCGGTTTGTTGGCCGCCATAAATGGCCGCAGACTCTTGGGATGATGGGCGGATCGATCATCTTCATCTATTTTCTGTTCGAGTGGCAGCTTGCCAAATACCTTCCAAAAGGTTTGCCGATTTTTGAAGATGCTTTTCTCTGGATAGATAATTATCGCTGGGAATATTTGATGTAGGCCCCGGTCAGGAGACACTGATGACTGAAGTTATGACTTTACTCGGGAATGGGTTGTTACAGGCGTTTGAGCCGTTGAATCTTTTCATGATTTTTGCGGGCTGTCTGGCAGGGCTTTTTATTGGAGCGATGCCTGGCTTGGGATCGGTTAATGGTGTCGCCATTTTGCTGCCAGTGACTTTTCTGGTGCCACCAACATCTGCCATAATCTTTCTTGCCGCCCTGTATTACGGGGCGATGTATGGAGGCGCGGTTTCCTCGATTACGCTGGGGATACCGGGGGCGTCTACCGCCGTTGCGACGGTGTTTGACGGCCGACCTATGGCGCAAAAAGGGATGGCTGATCAGGCACTGATGGCGGCGGCGATTGCCTCGTTTATTGGCGGCACTGTATCAATCGTCTTATTCACCCTTTTTGCTCCGCCACTTGCTAACCTTGCGCTGAAATTCGGGCCTCAAGAAGAATTTGCCCTGATGATTTTGGCCTTTGCCACCTTCATCGGGCTTGGCGGTGACGACATTCCGAAAACGATTTTTTCGATTTTGCTTGGTCTTGTGATGGCGGCCGTTGGGTTTGACATTATAAGTGGCAAGCCTCGCATGATCTTTTTTGATTTGGTCGAATTTCAACGCGGCATCGGGTTTTTGGTCCTTGCTATTGGTATCTACGGTATCGGTGAAATGCTGTGGACGCTTGAGACCACGAAAGGCTCGGTGCAGGTCCAGAATGTGAAGACCACCTGGGCGCGCTTTTTTGATAATTTGACGAAGATCAAATCATACATCGCCACAACCAGCCTTGGCTCGATATTGGGCTTTTTTGTCGGGACATTGCCAGCTGCTGGCGCGACGCCAGCCTCGCTGATGTCATATGGGTTGGCCAAAACCTTTTCGAAAGATCCCGATAGTTTTGGCAAAGGGAATATCTCTGGAGTCGCGGCGCCAGAAGCAGCGAATAATGCGGCCTCGACTGGCTCAATGCTGCCAATGATCACTCTGGGCATCCCGGGGTCGCCAACAACAGCTATTCTGCTTGGCGGCATGATTATTTGGGGATTGCGGCCTGGCCCGCTTTTATTTGCCGAACAACCAGACTTTGTATGGGGTCTGATTGGGTCAATGTATGTTGCGAATTTGGTGACGGTGATGCTGAATTTGGCACTGATCCCGATTTTTGTTCGCGTTCTGGCGATGCCGTTTACCATTCTGACGCCAATCATTTTCATCCTATGTTTTGTCGGCGTGTTTTCGACCACAGACCGGATGTTTGATGTCTGGCTGATGATTGCGCTGGGGCTTGGCGGGTATCTTCTGCGCAAGTTGAACTATCCGGTTGCGCCTGCTGTTCTTGCCATCGTTCTGGGGCCGTTGGCCGAACGTTCAATGCGACAGTCATTGATTGGCAGCCGCGGTGATGCCACCACCTTCATTAACCCGGTGGAGCACCCCATCTCGCTTGGATGTATAATCATCGCGATATTGCTGATGCTGTATCCATTGATTTTAAGTATGCGTAAAAAACGGGCGGCAGCGAATGCCTGACAAGGGTAACGTCAGGGCGCTTATCAGCCCCTAAAAATATTACCCGGCAGTCTGCAATCAGGCTGCCGGGTTTTTTAATGCGCCAGCTGATGGGCCCGCCAATCGGCTATATCTGCTGGCGCATCATTGTTCGGATTTATCTTGTTTGAGATGGCGAATCACAACGCCCACACCAGCCTTAT
>CAJYBL010000239.1 GCA_913064995.1 uncultured Alphaproteobacteria bacterium | reverse complement strand
CCGTCAAAAACAAAACAATCTTGGCAAATGGGCGGTTATTTTTATTGACACAAATCTTGAGCGAAAACCGTCAATTCACCGAAAAATTGAACACAATCAATTGCCGAATCGCAAATAGATGATCTTTTGTGCGAAACCCTGTCGCTAACTGCCATTGATCTGCTGCGCTCGCCAACCGCCGGATCACGGCATGACTAGAATATTGAGTCTCAAAAATCGGCAAAAAAGCCCGCCCACTTGTTTTGCGGGGCGGGCTTTTGAGTCATATGATGCGAATCGCCCTTTAGGCGATCGGCACGTTACGCTACGAGGGCTTTGACGCGCGCTGCAAGGCGTGAAATTTTGCGTGAAACGGTGTTTTTATGAAGAATGCCGCGTGATACGCCGCGCTGCATTTCCGGCTGCGCCTGACGAAGTGCTTCACGTGCCACATCAGCATCGCCTTCAGCAATTGCCGTTTCGACTTTTTTCACAAAAGTGCGGATCCGGCTCATACGAGCGCCATTGATTAAGGCGCGGTTGGCGTTGCGGATGATCCGCTTTTTGGAAGACTTGTGATTTGCCATCGGGTTTTTACGTCCCTGTCGTTCGATAAATACTTAATTGAAGCCGGCTTATAAGCTTTTTTTGCCATCATCGTCAAGCGCTTTTGCCAACTTGCCGTGATGTGACTTTTTAACGCCAGCCTTAGCTTTAGCCCCCGTTACAGCCTTTGGCCGTGCCTAACGCGGTTGCAACATCAGCCGCCAAAGCGCGCCGCGTGCCGTTTGCACCTCGCCAATCACCAGCTTTTCCGCGTCGCGAACCCAATTTCCAGCACCGCCCGTCCAGCCAAGCTGGGCCAAGGTCTGACCGTAAAATGCCATGATGTCATCTTCATCTGCCGATGTTGACGCAAAAATCATAACGATACGGCCATTCGGCGAATCAAACGCAAAGCCTAATTCAGGCTCGATTTTCCAGCCCTGCATGATCGGCACATCACCTGCCCAACGATGCTGCTGCGTTTCAGCTTTGGCAGGCTTGCCAATCAGAAACTGACCACCGATCAGCGTCAGCATCATCAAAGCAGTGACGAAACCGCGGGTTAACGCTGATGCTTTTTTATGACTGAACAGATTCATGTGAATTTACCGCTGTTGTTTGGTTGCGTGCTGGCTATAAACCTAGCGGTGAAACCTAGCCTTGGCAACGAGAACAGTAAAAACTGGATCGGCCAGACTGGATCATGGTTTTAATCGGTGTGGCACAAACTGGGCAAGGCTTGCCAGCGCGGCCATAAACGGCAAGACGCTGGACGAAATAACCAATCTCACCGCCGGGTTGAACGTGATCGCGAAGCGATGTGCCGCCGTCTTCAATCGCGGCTCGCAGAACCGTGACAACCGAATTGGCAAGCCGAGCGGCGCGTTGACCGCGAATTGAGCCCGCCTTGCGCCGCGGCGAAATCCGCGCATAGAACAAAGCCTCACTTGCATAGATATTGCCAATTCCAGCCACCAGCTGCTGGTTTAACAGCGCGTTCTTGACCGGGCCGGTTCGGCCTTTGAAAACGGCTTGAAGATGCGCGCCAGAAAATTCATTACCAAGCGGTTCTGGCCCCATGCCGGCCAGTAATTTATGCTCAGCCATCGCCGATTCGGCAAAAAGATCAATCCAGCCAAAACGGCGCGGGTCATTTAACACAACATAGGATGAACCGCCCTGATCATCTGCCGGTGCCATTTCCAGCATGAAATGATCATGTTTGCCAAGCGCTGGCTTGTCTTCATGGATTCGTATCGAGCCCGACATGCCAAGATGAAGCAAAAGCACCTCGCCATTATCGAGCATCATCATCACATATTTGCCACGACGTGCAAGACGGGTAAATTGGAGTCCGGTCAGGCGTTCAGCCAGATTTTCAGGCAAAGGCCAGCGCAAATCCTTGCGACCAACAAAGGCCGATAACACGGTTCGACCCTGCAAAGCGGGGATCAAAGCCAGCTTGACGGTTTCCACCTCGGGCAATTCAGGCATTAGACGATCTCTGCTGCAAATGGCACTGAAATGGCAAAAACCGCATGGTGACAGACCAAAGCGTTAAATGAATTGGTGAAGATCATTTCGAAATTGGCTCCAGACTGATATAGATAGGCTTGCGTTTCGCAATATTAGGATTTCGATCATGACAGACCCTGCTTTTGACAAAGCGGATCAGCCCATATCACCCCCGCGCGATGCGGATCGTGATGACGATACCATAGATTTTGGCTTTCGCACCATCCAGCGTGCCGACAAAGCGCGCATGGTGCGCGGCGTGTTTGATTCGGTTGCCGATCGTTATGACATTATGAATGACGTGATGAGTGGTGGCATTCACCGGCTGTGGAAAGCGGCGATGATTGACTGGATGGCACCGCAACCGCATCAAAAGCTGATTGATCTTGCTGGCGGCACTGGCGATATCAGTTTGCGGTTTTTGCGCGGCGGCGGCGGCGAGGCCTGTATCACCGATATCAATCACGCCATGCTTGCGGCGGGGCGTGGGCGGCGTGATTTGCAGCGTCTGGCGCATCGGCTTAGCTGGTGCGTTGCCAAT
>CAJYBL010000238.1 GCA_913064995.1 uncultured Alphaproteobacteria bacterium | reverse complement strand
TCCGCAATCAGGCATCAAAGGAAATCGGCGCGCTTAAGGCCAAAGGCGGCGATGCCGATGCCTTGATCGCCGAGGTCAATGATATCAAAACCAAAATGCCAGCCCTTGAAACCGAAGAAGCCAACCTTGCCGAAAGTCTGGAATCACGGCTTCTTGAGCTGCCGAACCTTCTCGATGAATCGGTGCCTGATGGCGATGATGAAGATCACAACCAATTAATCCGCACCATTGGCGATGTTCCCAGCTTTCATTTCACACCAAAAGATCATGTGGCGTTGGGCGAGGGGCTTGGGCTAATGGATTTTGCGCTTGGTGCCAAATTGGCAGGCGCACGGTTTGTTGTTCTATCTGGCCAGCTAGCTAGGTTGGAACGTGCCTTGGCGGCCTTTATGCTAGATACACATACCAGTGAATTTGGCTATGTTGAGACCTTGCCACCAGCCTTGGTCAACAGCCAAACAATGACCGGTACCGGTCAATTGCCAAAATTTGCCGAAGACCTCTATCGTACTGACGATAAATGGCTAATTCCTACCGCCGAAGTGCCACTAACCAATATTGTGGCTGATGAGATCACTGACAGTGCGGTTCTGCCATTGCGCATGACCGCCTATACCCAATGTTTCCGGTCAGAAGCTGGCTCTGCAGGCCGTGACACAAGAGGCATGATCCGCCAGCACCAATTTTCCAAAGTGGAAATGGTGTCAATCACGCACCCCGATCAATCGGCAGATGAACTTGAGCGGATGACGTCATGCGCCGAAACAATTTTGCAAAAGCTGGAATTGCCCTATCGTGTGCTTAAGCTTTGCAGTGGCGATACCGGCTTTTCCGCGCAGCAAACCTATGATCTGGAAGTATGGTTGCCCGGTCAGGACGAAGGCCGCGGCATGTATCGTGAAATCTCATCCTGTTCGAATTGCGGGCCGTTTCAGGCACGCCGCATGAAAGCTCGTTTCCGCGATGTTGAAACCGGCGAGACCCGCTTTTTACATACCTTGAATGGGTCGGGATTGGCGGTTGGCCGTACCTTGATTGCCATTCTGGAAAATGGCCAGCAGGAAGATGGTAGCATTCGTCTGCCACAAGTCCTGCATAGCTATATGGGAACCGACCGGTTGGTGGCAAAGGCCTGATGGCGGCCATATCCAACAAGCCTGTCGGCCGCATTCTGATTAGCAATGATGACGGCGTTGATTCGATTGGCATCACAATTCTTCGTGAAATTGCGACAGGTTTAAGTGACGATATCTGGATCATTGCGCCAAGTGAAAACCGGTCAGGGGCGTCGCGATCAATCACGCTTCGGCGCGATGTTGTGATCGAAGAAATTGCGCCAAAAACCTTTCGATGTTCAGGATCACCAAGCGACTGCATCATTTTCGGCATGGCTGAAATTCTCGACCAAGCGCCCGATCTGGTTCTTACCGGCATCAATCACGGCATGAATGTTGCTGATGATATTCTTTATTCGGGAACCGTTGCCGGTGCGATGGAGGCGTCATTGCTTGGCGTGCCAGCCATCGCGCTGTCTCAACGTCATGGCCGCGAAGACCCGGTTGATTATGCTGCAAGCCGGCTTTATGGCGAGCAGGTGATCCGCCATATTCTGAATCTGGGCATCCCGCCGCGTACGGTGATGAATGTCAATTTTCCCAAAACCGATCCGGCCAGCATCAAAGGGGTGAAACCGGCGCATCTTGACCGGCACAAGCTAGGCGATGTCGTTATCAATGGTGGCGCGCCCAATCACTATCGGCTTGGCCCTTTGCATAGTGATCCGGAAACAAGCGATGGAAGCGACCGCGCCGTGCTGAATGATGGCTGGATTTCGCTTACGCCATTGATGATGGATGTCACCGCGCATCACTTGCTTGAGCAATTGCCGATATTAGACATAGCGGCGTCGAAATAGGCAGATTATGACAGGTGATTTCCAACCCCAAAAAGCGCAATTGATCATGACATTGCGCGGTATGGGCATTTTAGATTCGCGGGTGTTGGCAGCATTAGAATCGGTCCCGCGCGAATTATTCGTGCCACCGGCATTGCGTCACCATTCCTATGAAAACTCATCGCTTCCTATTGCCTTTGATCAAACCATAAGCCAGCCCTATGTTGTGGCGCGAATGACCGAAGCCTTGAAACTTGGCGGGCGTGAGTTGGTTCTTGAAATCGGATGTGGCAGTGGCTATCAGTCAGCGATCTTGTCGCATTTATGCCGGCGCGTCTATTCGATGGAGCGCGTTCGTCCATTGCTTGTCGATGCTGAAAACCGGCTTCGCGACCTTCGCATATCGAATATCAGCTTTCGTTTTGGCGATGGGTCAAAGGGTTGGCCCGAAGCGGCGCCATTTGACCGGATCATTTTAACATGCGGATGTGATAAAATTCCCGACATTTTGTTGCAGCAGCTTAAAATTGGCGGCATCATGGTCGCGCCAGAGGGTCATGGCAGAGCGCAATCGCTTGTTGTGGTGACACGGCATGAAACTGGGTTTGAACGCGTCACCTTGATGCCGGTAACCTTTGTGCCACTGATTGAGGGTGAATAAATGCCACAAAAAGGCAAAACTGGTTTT
>CAJYBL010000237.1 GCA_913064995.1 uncultured Alphaproteobacteria bacterium | reverse complement strand
TCTGTCATTCATGTCACACACCCATTAAAAAAGATAACAAATACTATCACTCGTATTTAGGCACCAGCTTTGCCTAAACACGTTTATAGGCATTTTAGTAATTCATTGAATTGCACCTAAAAGGCAATTGATAATGGTTAACACGGTCAGAGACTGATCTGTGTAATTATCCATGTGTATATTACTGTGTGGCAGGGGAGCGGCTCCCGCCCTTGGGATTACATGTGAGTGATTATGTTTGGGTAGGCCACAGGGTAGACCAAAACAGTGCATTGACGGGTCCAGTTACGTATATGATTCTAGGCATAGCTTCGGTTGAGTGATGGATATGGTGCTTACACAGAGCAATATCATCCCCCGCCAGCACTATTTTCCCAAAAAAAACAATCCATAAACCAATGCTTTGTGACCCCATGTGATTCACAATAAAATCGAGCGTGGATCAGGCTAGTCATCAACAACCAGAGCATTGCATCGGGCAACAAGCTTTTCCCCATTTTGCGTTTAGGCTTTGCGGCATCATAATCTTCTTGGATCAAGCAGGTGATCAGGTTAGGATTACTAGGTTTTCACGGTTATCTTTTTCAGCAAGGTTTGTAGTCATTGCAACAATTTGGAACTTTTGCGCCGACGGGTGTTAGCCGCATTATTCTTGGGCTGGCAAAAATGGGGCTTGGACGCGGCCGGTTAAAGTTGCTATTCTCGCAGATTTGGAATCGGATCAATGGCGACAGGCCTGTTGATATGATTTACCAGAATTTGAAATTGCGGCTTCAGCCGCGTCAAAACACCATCGAATCAAAAATCATGTTCAGCGCAAAAAAGCGCGAAGGCGCCGAATTGGAACTGATCAAGCGTCATTTGGCAGATGGCGGCGTTTTTGTCGATATCGGGTCCAATATTGGATATTACGCGCTCAATGTTGCACTGATGAGTGCCGGTAAGGTTATCGCGATTGAGCCAAACCCACCCGTTCTGGCACGGCTGCGCGACAATATTGCGCTAAATGATTTGCAATCAAAAATCACCGTTCATGATGTTGCCATCGGCGCCGCTAAAGACATCGCGAAACTGACCATATCAGATAATGATTTTGGCAGTAGCTCGATTGTCAATCAGAGCGTTGGCAAAACGCATATTGATGTCGAGGTTGTACCACTTGTTGAAATTTTGAAAATCAATGACATTACCAGTGCCGACGTGATCAAGATCGATATTGAAGGCATGGAAGATCGCGCCCTATTTCCCTATTTCGAAAACATTGCCAAAGCGCAATATCCAAAATTGATTGTGATGGAAGACGGCATTAACGAACAATGGGAGCGCAATATTCTAAGCTGGCTGTTGGCTAATGGCTATAATGCTGCGGCGCGCACCCGTGGCAATATAATGCTTGAACGTAATAGCTAGCCACATAATTTAAGCCAAACTCCCATTGCCGATCTTTCGTGCCGATCAGAAACGCCGTTTGGGCAGCCGATCAGACACGTAAGGCAGGCAGCCCAACACCGGTTGAATCAAAGCCACCATCAACAGCCAATGTCTGGCCAGTAATATAGCTAGCCTTTTCCGAGCCAAGAAACACAATCGCCTCGGCAATTTCGGCCTCACTGCCATAGCGGTTCAGCGGAATCGTGTCATGATAAGCATCGATAATCGCCTGACTATGAACCGCAATCGCCAATTTCGTGCGCACCGGGCCTGGTGCCACGCAATTCACCCGAATGCCAAATTCACCCATTTCGGCAGCAAATTGCTGGGTTAGGTGAATCACTCCAGCCTTTGAAGTGCCATAGGCAGCACGCAGAGTTGATGCGCGCAACCCAGAAATTGAAGCAATATTGACAATGCTACCACGACTTTGTTTTAGCGCGGCAAGAACTGCCCGCGAACAAAGATAAACGCCGTCAAGATTAGTTGCCATAACAATGCGCCACCGTTCGAAGCTGGTGTCTTCAATCGAACAGAAATCAGCAACGCCCGCATTATTGACAAGGCAATCAATCCGCTCGGAAACTGCCAGCACTGCTGCAACCATCTCGTCAACAGCCACAGGGTCAGATACATCACAAACGAAAGCCGTGCCGCCATCAAGCGACGCCGACGCCGCATCAAGCGCGTCTCCATCGCGATCAACCATCGCCACCTGATAGCCCTGATCGACAAAAAGCCGCGCCGTGGCAAGCCCAATGCCGCGGGCTGCACCTGTTACAATTGCCATTTTCATCAGCTCTATCTCCAAAGTTATGTTGGTCGATTGGCGATTTCCAAATGGATCAGTCTTGATCAAGATCAACTTTGATAAAGGCCATTGACGTAAGGTTAGAGGTAAAAATATTACCCAATCCACTGTCTCTGATTGACGCCAGCTTGACAAGCTGGATTGATAGAGAATTGGCAAAGCGCAGAAACGAGGATAAATTGAAGTTAAAGCTGCATCACATAAATCTATCGACCAATAATGTTGCGGGTATGGATAATTTCTACCGCGATGTTTTGGGACTAAAAACCGAAACCGAAGGATTGCCGGTTCTGGAAAAGAAAAAGGGCTATGATGGCGATGTTGCCTTTGTTTCAGATGGTCATATCCAAACACATTTG
>CAJYBL010000236.1 GCA_913064995.1 uncultured Alphaproteobacteria bacterium | reverse complement strand
TGCAGTCAAGGTCCTTGTGACGCACGAATTCACGATCGATCCGCAAGCCACCTTCATTCAAAATTTTGCCACCATCAACAACAATGGCGTTATTCAATGATCCGCCAAGCGCAAGTCCGGCATTCTGCATCAATTCAACATCCCGTAATTGGCAAAATGTCCGCGCGGTTGCCAATTCGGCCGCAAAACTGCCATCACTATGGCTATAGCTAAAGCTTTGATTGCCAATAGCACTATCGTCAAATTCGATTTTAACATCAATTTGCAATTGGTCGGCTGGCTCAAGCCGCGCCCATGCTCCGCAATCGAGCTGAACTTCGACAAGTTTGGTGACGATCATATATTTGCGCCGCGCTGGCAGAATTTCGAGACCTGCATTGTTAAGCGCGTCCAGAACAGGTTGGCTGCTTCCATCCAGAATAGGCGCTTCAGATGCGTCGATTTCAATGATGGCATTATCAAGCCCAACACCGGCAAAGGTGGCCATCAGGTGTTCGATGGTTTCGAGCGTGATGCCTTCGCTATTCACAATGCGTGTGCACAAACGTGCGCGTTCGGCATTGCTGGCATGGGCAATCACCGTTTGTAGCTGGCCATCAATATCCATGCGGCGGAATTTTATGCCGCTATTGGCAGGAGCAGGGCAAATGGCCATGCGAACAAACCGCCCAGAATGCAGGCCGATGCCTTCAAGATGCGCGACCTGACGAACCGTTGTTTGAAACGGCTGTTCAACAAACATATTGTAGGAAAGCGTATCAGGCATGGGGCCGCAGTTACTCTCTTATCTGTTGCCATCACGAAGGGGGTAGCCCGATCGCAAAAATGCATTTTTCAAATCCACAGGCTAATAACAAACGGCTTATTTTTGCTGAACCTAGCCGAAAATAATTTGCCATATGAAAACCTGAGGAAAGATTACTCTTTTCCTCAGGTCATTCCAAATCACATTTGGTTACAGTTTGTAGCAATGGCAAACGCTTGCCATTGCCGCATTGCTAATTGGCCTGACGGCGTAAAAATGCTGGAATATCAAGATCATCTTCATCAGCATTTGGTGCCTTGGCGGAGACTGTTTCTGACGCTTTTCCAACCATATCAGGCCGTGACAAATCAAGGATTGAAACAGCAATCTGCTCTTTGGCCGCAGATTCGTCTAAGGCAGGCTCAATGCGACTTTGATCACTTGAGTCGGCGGGTTTGCTTTCCGGCTTGCTTGACCATAATCCGGAAATTCTATTGATCAGGCTTGATGGACGTGTGACCGGTGTTTGGGCTGTCACATCTACGCTTTCTTCGTCCGGCATGTTTGTTGGTGCTGCCGGAATAAACTTTGCCCGTGGTGCTTCTGCTGCTTCATTGGCAATGGTTAATGGCACTTTTGGTGCGTTTCCGAACGTTGTTGGCTTGTTACTTTCAATTGATGCTGCCGAACCTTGTGTGGCGGCATTGATGGCATCATTGATATCCATCTGCTGGACGGTATCGTCAGCCGTGTTGGTCACTTCGGCAATCGCTTCGCTGGCAAGCTCATTGCTAAGCTGGCTGTCAAGCATATCAGCAGTGTCACCAGCCATTGTTGGGGCTGATGCAAGATCGCTGCTTGTCGCCATCGGCTGGTCGCCGGCTGGTGTTTCAGCCATTGTTGCAGTGGCTGGCTCGACATCTGCTTCACACGCCGGGCTTAAAAAGCTGCTCAGCGGGTTTGGCAGAATTGTGCTTGTCCGCGGCGAAACAGCTTCGGTTTTCTGTGGCATCATGCTCGGGCGGCCATTGATTTGGGTGACACCGCTAATGCCGGTTGCAACAACCGATACACGCATCACACCGTCCAATTTATCGTCAAAGGCTGAACCAAAGATGATGGTTGCATCCGGATCAACTTCTTTGCGGATGCGGTTGGCAGCTTCGTCAACTTCAAACAACGTCATATCAAGACCACCGGTGATGTTGATGAGAACCGCATTGGCACCTTTCATTGTGGTGTCGTCCAGAAGCGGATTATTGATTGCGGCTTCAGCGGCCTGCGTTGCTCGGCCATCGCCTGATGCCTCGCCAGTTCCCATCATTGCGTTGCCCATTTCGCCCATAACAGCGCGAATATCGGCAAAATCAAGATTGATTTGACCCGGTTTGATCATCAGATCGGTGACACCGCAAACGCCTTGGTGCAGAACCGCATCTGCCATATGGAATGCATCGGCAAAGGTAGTGCGTTCATTCGCTAGTCTGAACAGATTCTGGTTTGGGATGACAATTAGCGTGTCAACATAAGCCTGTAATTCTTCAATGCCTTCGTCGGCCTGTTTCATCCGGCGCTGGCCCTCAAATTCAAATGGCTTGGTGATAACGGCGACGGTCAGAATGCCCCGTTCACGTGCAGCGCGGGCAATAACCGGTGCGGCGCCTGTACCGGTGCCGCCGCCCATGCCTGCGGTGATAAAGACCATGTTGCAATCAGCCAATTCAGTCATCACATCTTGCAGGCTTTCTTCAGCAGCCAACCTTCCAATTTCGGGCTTTGATCCTGCACCAAGACCTTGTGTGATGGCGCTGCCAAGCTGGATTTTCCTGCTTGAAAGCGAATTGGCAAGCGCCTGACCATCAGTATTGGCAACCAAA
>CAJYBL010000235.1 GCA_913064995.1 uncultured Alphaproteobacteria bacterium | reverse complement strand
CCAGCACAATTACGCCTTCTCGAAACGGTTTTGGTGACGCTGCTTAATCAGCTTGATCAGAAAAAACCGCGCTAAATCTTTAGAAGTCGAGATCGCAGTAATGGTCAGGCGGGGTCAGACCAACCACCTGATCCCCAAGAAGATCACGGAATGAGGGGCGTGATTTCATTTTGGCGTACCAGCTTTTGGCTTCGGGGTGGCGGCTCCAATCAATATCACCGAGGAAATCGAGAACCGACAAATGCGCAGCGGCGGCCAGATCGGCAAGCGATATTTGCCTGCCGGTTAGCCAGTTTCCCTGTTCGGCCAGCCAGTCAATATAATCAAGATGGATTTGAAGATTGCTCATCGCTGCCCGCATCACCACCGATGATGTTGTGCCTTCGCCAGAAAACCGTTTGACAACCCGCTCAGACAAAAGCGGCGTTCCGACTTCGCGGCTGAATTTATATTCAAACCAATGCACAAGACGACGAATTTCAGCACGCGCTGGTGATTCACCCCATAGCAAATTATGCTGGCTTGAGTCTTCAGTTTCTTCGATAAATTCAGCGATCACCATTCCGCCACTGATGGCAAGCCCATCTTCAGTGACCAGAACTGGTACATCACCCGCCGGATTAAGCGTCAGGAAATCTTCGCTACGCTGCCACGGAATTTCTAACTTTGGCAAAACCATCAGGCCGCGTTCGGCAAGCACAAGCCGGATAAAACGTGACGATGCTGATAATTGATAGTGATGCAAAACCCGCATGAACCCGAAAACCCCTTACCATCAATTGCGACCAAGACCGGCCGTCATCTACATAGCATATTATTCCGGCGGCGTAATGCCCCGAACAACAAGCCCACTTGACGGCAAGCTCGCCAAGGCGCCCGACACGAGCTCGCAAAATTGCAGCCGTTCCAACTCGACAAAGCCGGGCCAGTCAAGACCATAGCCAGCCGCAGGCACAAATCCAAATTTTGGATAATAGTCAGGCTCGCCTGACACCAGAACAATCCGCCATTGCCCCAGCCGTGCAAGCCGCATTCCCTCTTGAATCAATTGTCGGCCAAAGCCTTTGCCGCGAACATGAGGTTGCACCGCAAGCGGGCCAAGCAGCAAAATGGTTTCATCATTCAGCATGACTTCCCAGAACCGCAATGATCCAACGGCTTGATCATCGTCATAGCCAACAAGACATAATGCGACAACCGGCGCCCCCGGGCGCAATGCCCAGACCGACCGATCATACCGATTTGGCCCAAACGCCTCGGTCATCAATGCTTCGATGACCTGACTATCTGCCTGTGTTTGCTGCGTAATTTTGAAAATCACTTGGTTTATAGAAAAGTAGCAACAGACACAATCGGCTTTTGCATGGCGATTGAAATCAAGGATTACGCCGTTTCAGACAGATCATCCTCAAGCTTAAGCGGCACATCCAAAACCGGAATGATTTCGGTTGGAACGACCTGCCAGAAATTCTGCAAAGCCTTTTCCCACTGGTTCAAGATACGTGCAGCAAGCGCGCTTTCAGTTTCGCGTGCATGTTCGGCAACAAGATCACGAAGCTTGTTTTCCCAATGCGGATGTGCAATCCGTAAAAGCTGCAAACTTTCCCGATTAACCCGTGATTCAAAATGGCCAGCGTCATCATAGATGAAGGCCATGCCGCCAGTCATGCCAGCGCCGAAATTGTCACCAACCTCGCCAAGGATCACAACATTGCCCCCTGTCATATATTCACATGCATTCGACCCACTTCCTTCGACAACTGCCGTTGCGCCCGAGTTACGAACACATAAGCGCTCACCAGCTTGGCCCGCCGCAAACAGCTTGCCCGATGTTGCGCCATAAAGAACCGTATTGCCGATGATGGTATTGGCACTGGCAACAAACCCAACTGCCGCTGATGGCCGAACGACAATCATGCCGCCTGACAAGCCTTTGCCAACATAGTCATTGGCATCACCAATCACATCAAGGCGAAGACCCTGGGTTGTAAAAGCGCCCAAAGACTGGCCTGCCGAGCCGCGAAGCCGGACAAGAATATGCCCTTCACGAAGACCGGTCATGCCAAACCGCCGCACAATATGCGACGACAGCCTTGTGCCAATGGCACGCTGGGTATTTTCTACATTGTAAGACAATTGCATCTTGGATCCGTTTTCAAGCGCAAGCTTGGCATCAACAACCATTTGCGCATCAAGCGTATCCGGTACTTCGGTGCGAGCACCGCCACGGCTGCTGACCAATTCATCTTCGCTATCAGCGCGAACCAGAATAGGGTTAAGATCAAGATCATCAAGCGCGGCATCACCCCTACTTACCTGCGTCAGCAAATCGGTACGGCCAATCACTTGCTGCAATGTAGTAAAGCCAAGACTTGCCAGAATTTCGCGAACTTCTTCAGCAAGGTGGGTAAATAGCTGAACCACTTTTTCCGGCGTACCCTCAAATTTTGCGCGCAAATCATCACGCTGCGTGCAAACACCGACTGGACAGGTATTGGAATGGCATTGCCGAACCATAATACAGCCCATTGCAATCAGTGATGATGTACCAATACCATATTCATCGGCACCCAGCATTGCCGCCATGACGATATCACAACACGTATTCAGACCACCATCAGTC
>CAJYBL010000234.1 GCA_913064995.1 uncultured Alphaproteobacteria bacterium | reverse complement strand
GGGTCTGATGGGCGCCATTGCTGATGGGGTACTCGCTGCCAATGGCCGCGTTACTGGTATTATTCCCAAGTTTCTTGACAATGTCGAGGTTGGGCATAAGGGCATTACCAATCTTCACATCATCGATTCGATGCATGAACGAAAGGCCATGATGTATGATGTTTCAGATGCCTTTGTTATTTTTTCCGGTGGCCTTGGCACACTTGACGAAGCAATGGAAATCATTACATGGCGTCAACTTGGGTTGCATAACAAGCCGATTATCATCGTCAATTTGAACGGCTATTGGGATTCAATGCTGATCATGTTCCAAAATATTATTGATCAGGGCTTTATGCATCATGGGCATACAGGTCATTTTGATCAGGTAGATGATCTTGACGGTTTGATGGACAAGCTTGATCAGCTGTTCCAACCCAACCTATTAAAGGCCTAACAAGAAGGCCTAGCAAAAGGGCCAGGGCTGAAGTTTACAGACGCGCCAATAAGCGCGTCATCATCAAATGAAAATGCCCGATAATCATGACGACAAGGTTCATCACTATCGGTTGTTATTTTTGCTTTGGCGAGATGGTTTGTCGCCAAGAGTGTTGGCAATTAACCGATAATGCTGTTCAACGTCGCGCTTGGTCGCATCACCAATGCCACTTTATCACTGGCAGGATGATAATAGCCGCCAAGATCGCATGGCTTGCCTTGGGTTGATGCCAATTCGGCAGTGATTGTCTTTTCATTATCCGCAAGCGCCACCGCCAATTCAGCAAAATAATTGGCTAAATCCTGATCTTCGGTTTGAGCGGCAAGAGCCTGCGCCCAATAAAAAGCAAAATAATAATGGCTGTCGCGGGTATCGGTCTGGCCAACACGGCGTGACGGCGATTTATCATTTGCCAACAGCAATTGTGTTGCGGCATCAACCGCTTTGCCAAGCAGGCCAGCCTTTCTGTTACCAGCCGATTCAGCAACAAAATTCAATGATTCACCAAGCGCACAAAATTCACCAAGCGAGTCCCAGCGCAAATGGCCTTCTTCGACCAATTGCTGAACATGTTTTGGGGCCGATCCGCCAGCCCCTGTTTCAAACAGACCACCTCCATTCATCAGCTTGACCACAGACAGCATTTTTGCCGATGTGCCAAGCTCAAGAATTGGAAATAAATCAGTTAGATAGTCACGAAGCACATTGCCGGTGATCGAAATGCAATCTTTGCCAGCGGTGATGGTTTCAAGTGAAAACAGGGTCGCCGCACGCGGTGCCATGATTTTGACCGATGATTCATCAATGCCAAGCTTGGCAAGCATTGATTTCACATAAACAATGATTTCCGCATCATGCGGACGTGCCGCATTCAGCCAGAACACCGCCTCGGCACCGGTTGCCTTTTGACGGGCAAGACCAAGCTTGACCCAATCTTCGATTGGCGCCTGATTGGTGCTAGATGACCGCCAGATATCGCCTTTTTGCACCTTATGCTCATGCAAAATTTCGCCATTTTCCAGCACATAGCGAACCACACCATCTTCCAACATCTGAAATGTTGTTGGATGCGATCCATATTCTTCGGCCTTTTGCGCCATTAGGCCAACATTGGATACTGATCCGGCTGTTGTTGGATCAAGCGCGCCATTTTCCTTAAAGAAATTAATGGCTTCTTCATAAACAGGCGCATAGGAATTATCTGGAATAACGCATTTGCAATCTTGCTCGCTGCCATCTGGCCCCCAGCCCTTGCCGCCAGCGCGGATCAAAGCTGGCATTGACGCATCGATAATCACATCTGACGAGACATGGAAATTGCTAAGCCCTTTATCCGAATTCACCATGTAAAGCGGTGGATTGGCGGCAAAGCAAGCCGCAAGATCGGTTTTAAGTTCAGCGCGTTTTGGAGCCGGAAGCGCGGCAATTCGTGCCTCAAGATCGCTAAGCCCCAAATTATAATCCATACCCAATTCGCGCAAAACATCATCATGTTTGGCGACAAAATCTTCAAGCAGCACGCCAACAGCCTGACCAAAGATAATTGGGTCGGATACTTTCATCATCGTTGCTTTTAGATGACACGAAAACAACACAGATTTTGACTTGGCATCAGCTAACTCGTCGCGCAAAAAGGCGCGTAACGCAGCCAAAGACATGAATGAGGCGTCAACAACGGTTCCCGCCTTTAGCGTTAGGCCGTCTTTCAGAACAGTGACCTGACCAGCCTTGTTTTCAAATTCAATTTTTGCTTTGCCAGCCTGATCAGCACTCAAGGTTGCCGATTTTTCATTCGAGAAAAAATCACCTGATGACATTGATGATACATGAGTTTTTGAATCAGCGGCCCAAACGCCCATTGAATGTGGGTTGTTCTGCGCATAGATCTTGACGGCCTGCGCACTACGCCGGTCAGAATTACCCTCACGCAGAACCGGATTAACCGCACTGCCCTTGACCGCATCATAACGCGCAGCGGTGGCACGTTCTTTGTCATTTGCTGGGGCAACCGGATAATCGGGAAGATTATAGCCTTGTGCCTGCAATTCGCTGATCGCGCCAACAAGCTGGGGAATTGATGCTGAAATATTTGGCAGCTTAATCACATTGGCGGCTGGTGTTTTCACCCATTCCCCCAATTCTGCCAG
>CAJYBL010000233.1 GCA_913064995.1 uncultured Alphaproteobacteria bacterium | reverse complement strand
ATGTGGGTTCAGGCCGCAAACCGCTATATGCGGATTAGTAATGCCGAAATTGGTCTTCAAACAGGCATGAAGAAGCTGGCATTTATCGATGATCATCGCTGTTGAAATGGCAGCGGGAACCTTGTTTAGAGCGATATGGATGGTCGCAGGTACAACCCGCAATTCATCACAAGCAAGCATCATAAGCGGCGCGCCAGCAACAGGTTTTGATAGGCTGGCAAGAAATTCAGTATGGCCGGGATAGGCAAAACCAGCATCATAAAGGCTTGATTTCTGTATGGGGTTGGTCACGATTCCGGCGGCGGTTCCTGATTGGCTCCAAAGCGTGGCTTGCCGGATGGCGTCGATCACCTGCGGCGCATTAGCCGGATCTGGGACGCCAGCAACCGGCGCTGTTTTCCATGAAATGGGGATGACATGCAAATCTTGGCTGGTACTGTCAAAAGATGCTGGATTGTCGATTTCCCGAATCTTGGCGGTGATGCCAAGTGACGCTGCCATTTGCGCGATTTGCGCTGGCTGCTCAATCAGGCAAATATCGCTGATCCCGCTTTGCCATGCCTTTAGCGCAATTTCAGACCCAATACCTGCAGGTTCGCCGGGGGTGATGAGCAAAGGGAGGTTTGTCATTGGATTATGAGTCGGTTTCAATAACCGCTGAACGGCGCAGCCGCAGCAGATAGCGTTCGGCAAGCGATCCAAAAATCTTGTCAAATTCAACCCGCAATACCTCATCACGTGACGGCAGGGTGATTTTTGGTGATATGCGATCGCACAGCATGAAAACACTGATGCCTTCGGTGAATGACAAAGGCTTGCTTGGAACGCCAGCTGTCAGATCATTGACCAAAGCCTGCAAGGGGCGGTTGAAAGAGCCAAGGTTGATATTCATGATCAAGCCTTGAATGCCTGAACCATAGCTTTGATTCAGCGCCACAAGACCGTCACAGCTATCTATCGATGCGGTGTCACGCTCAAGCTTTGCTGCGGCTTCCAGCTTGTCGGCATTGCTGGCGTTCTTGGCAAGCGGATAAACTGCCCGTGCAAGAGTGATCATATCCTGACTTGGGTCGGCAACGCCGTCCTGACGTCGTCCTTCGTTGCGAACCAAAATAACCAGCCCGTCACGTTGAAGCGGTGCGCTGACCGCGCCAATCTTGGTCATTTTCACCTGATCTTGAATATCATTAGGCAGTTGATCAAGCATGACCCAGCCGAGTTGGCCACCATTTGCGGCGGTTCCTGATGCGGAATATTGTTTGGCAATGGCATCAAAGTTAGCGCCGTTATTTACCGCTTTAATAATTTCATTTGCCAAAACAAGGGTGCGGTCAAGCGGGCGATTTGGTTCGGGAAGAAGAATGATTTCGCTCAGCTTGACTTGTGGTTGCATTGCGTTGGCTTCGATGCGGCTAAGCGCTTTATCTACAAGCGTGTCTATTTCAGCAAATTTGGTTTGAAATTTGAACCGGATGACTTCGCCCCACAAAATATCGGTTATGAATTTCTCCTGGATATTGCTGCTATCAATACCTTGTTCACGCAAGCTTTGTGAACCAGTCTTGCCATTTGCCGCAAAATTCTCATCAACCAGCTTGCGGGCGGTTTCACGGCTTCTTTGGGCAAGGGTTGGGTCGAGCGCGGCGGCGGCATCCAGTTTCAAGATTTCGTCAATCAGCATCTGTGTTGCATCTTGTTTGATCTGGGCACGGTTTTCCTCGGTATCTTCCAGATTTGTGACCATGCGCAGAAAGGTGGCGCGCTGGTCAACCTGATAATTGGTAATGGCCTTGCCATTTACCTTGGCAACGATTTCCAGCGCGGCATTGGCCTGCGACATGCCCGTGCCCAGCAAGAATAGCAAGCAAAAGGCAGACAACAGGCTTGTTTTTTTCAGCATCGCAATCATGGTTTCAAATTTGTCCAAGACGTTACAGATGGGTGATATGGGCTAGCCCGCCGGATCACATCAATATTTATCACTATAAATCAGCTTTCATCGGTTCGGGCAAGGATTATGGCACCAAGCAAAGAGATGGCAATTGCAGGCGTCCAGGCGGCAACTGACATTGGCACTTGCAAGGATGAGCCCAGAATTTGCATAAAGTAGCTAAAGATGAAAATCACAATTGCCAGAAAAGCGCCGCGTAAAAACAACTGGCTTCGCCGACCGCGCGAAATATTGGTCAAGGTCACGCGCGCTGCAAGCATGGCAATGCCAATCATCAATAGCGGCACTGATAATGTCTTATAAAGGTGAAAGCGATATTCGTTTGCCGGAATCCCTGCCCGTTCAAGCGAGTCGATAAAGCCCGGCAACAGATAGACCGAAATTGATTGGGGGCGAAGGCCGGATTGTCGCAGATCAAGCGCATCAAGTCCGGTTGGCAAAAGCAAATTGCCAAGATCGGTTTTTTGTCCGTCTGTCTGCCATCGTGACGCGCGATCCAGCATCCATCCCTTATCGGTCAATTGCATGCTGCTGGCTTTATATAATGCTGTCATGTGGATACTGTCATGATAAAGATAAATGACCGGGTTAATAATGCTTGCCGTTTCGGCGTTTAAGGCGTCACCGCGGATAATCAATTTTCCACTTTCCAGCGTATCGCGGAGCCATATTCCACTGGTTGAGATCGA
>CAJYBL010000232.1 GCA_913064995.1 uncultured Alphaproteobacteria bacterium | reverse complement strand
TCCAGATGCAGCGATGGCAAAACAATGGGAAAGCTACCTTGACGGGGTTCGCAAAGCCGGATCATCGGCAGGTGCCATTCTCGAAATCATTGCCGATGGTATTCCGGTGGGTCTTGGCCAACCGATTTATGGCAAGCTTGACGGTGAACTCGCCTCAGCCATGATGAGCATTAATGCTGCCAAAGGCGTTGAAATTGGCGGTGGTTTTGCGCTTTCTGGCATTGACGGCAGTCTTGCCAGTGACGAAATGCGGGCTGGCAAAACCCTTGAAACTCCAACCTTCCTTAGCAATCAGGCGGGTGGTGTTCTTGGCGGTATTTCAACCGGCCAGCAAATTGTCGTTCGCGTTGCGATCAAGCCAACATCATCAATCTTAACCCCGCGCCAATCAATCGACCGTGACAATCAAAATGTCAATGTCGTCACCAAAGGACGTCATGACCCCTGTGTTGGCATTCGCGGCGTTCCAGTCGCCGAAGCGATGATGTCGCTGGTGCTTGCCGATCTATTGATGCGGCACAAAGCCCAATGCGGTTTTGATCTGTCGTAAACAGACAGGCTAGCCTGCCTTGTCAGGCTTTTTGCCAGCAAGCAGAAATTCGCGGTTTCCATCTGGCCCATCAATCAGCGAAGCGGCGGTTCCAAGATGCTGCCAGCCCATTTCAGTGACCAGCCAGCTCTCAATATCAGCAATCACCATTTCATGCAGATTGTGATCGCGAACAATACCGCCTTTGCCAACAAGCCCTTTGCCAACCTCAAATTGCGGTTTGATCAAGGCCAAAAGACCGGCACCGGCAGCGGCCATGTTCAACGCTGGCACAAGCACCTTTTTCAACGAAATAAACGACGCATCACAAACCACAAGCTGCGGCGCCTCGGCAAGCATGTCAAGCTTTAGATAGCGGGCATTGGTGGCATCCATCACCGTCACCCGCGGGTCGGTTGCCAAATGGTCTGCCAATTGCCCATTGCCAACATCAATGGCAACAACTTGCGCGGCATTATGCGCTAATAACACTTCGGTAAAGCCACCGGTGCTGGCACCAATATCAATCGCGTACCGGCCAGCCACTTCAATCATCGGAAAATCAGCCAGCCCGCCAGCCAATTTCATGCCAGCGCGGCTGACCCACGGATTGCCAGCCGACGTCACTGTAATGTCGCAATCAATTGCCAGCATTTTCGAAGCTTTACGCACGATCTCACCAGCCGCCAAAACCGCACCTTCGGCAATCAGATCACGCGCCCGATCACGCGAACGCGCAAGCCCACGAGTCAATAGCAATGCATCGGCACGCAGTTTTTGATCAGCCGCATCAATGGTCGCACCGTTATCTTGCTCTGTTTTTCGTGATTTTGCCAAACCCGATGATCCTATCGTGATTGATGCCCCTCATAGCCGCGCAATCTGGCAGATTTATGATTTGCCAGCCGAGGTTTTCTTGGACTTTGGCGCAGCGGTTTTTGCCGATGGTTTTGAGATCACTTTGCGCGCCGCCGCATAAATCCCATCACAATCCACACCGGCAAAAGCCAATTGGCCTTGCTGGCTGTCATGGTCAATAAAGACATCGGGCAAGCACAGCGCACGGGCTTTCAACCCGCCATCGAGATGGCCAGCATTGCCAAGATAGGTCATGACATGGGCGGCAAAACCGCCTGGGCTGCCTTCTTCAACAATCAATAATGCTTTGTGATTTATTACCAGTTGATCAATCAAACCCATATCAAGCGGCTTGGCAAACCGCGCATCAGCAACAGTAGCAGAAATGCCATCGCCTTCAAGCCGATCAGCCGCTTCGCTTGCCGCCCCAAGCCGGGTTCCCAATGACAGGATCGCAACATCACTGCCTTCGCGCAGAATCCGCCCCTTGCCAATTTCAAGAATCTCTCCTGCTTCAGGAATAGCACAGCCAACCCCCTCGCCACGCGGATAGCGAAGTGCACTCGGCCCATCATCATAAGCCGCAGCGGTTGCCACCATATGGACGAGTTCAGCCTCATCCGATGGACACATAATAACCATGTTCGGCAAGCAGGACAGATAGGCAAGATCATAGACACCGGCATGCGTTGCCCCATCAGCGCCAACCAGCCCTGCCCGATCAATGGCGAACCGTACTGGCAGATTCTGCACGGCGACATCATGCACAAGCTGATCATATCCACGCTGAAGAAAGGTCGAATATAGCGCACAGAATGGCTTCATTCCCTCACAGGCAAGCCCCGCCGCAAAGGTCACGGCATGCTGTTCGGCAATGCCAACATCAAAAACCCGACTTGGAAAGCGGGCTTTGACCTTATCAAGACCGGTACCTGATGGCATCGCCGCCGTAATCGCCACAATCTTTGGATCAATTTCGGCAGCGGCAATCAAACTATTGGCAAAAACCGATGTGTAGCTTAGCAGATTGCCGCCAGATTTTTGCTGCGTACCGGTGATAATGTCGAATTTGGGAACAGCATGATATTTTTCTGCTGATGGCCCAGAAAAAGGATGCCCATGCCCTTTTTCAGTGACAACATGAACCAATACCGGCCCATGCGAGCGCGAATCACGAAGATTTTTCAGAACCGGCAGCAAATGTGCCATATCATGTCCGTCAATTGGCCCAATATGGGTAAAGCCAAGCTGGCTGAAGACCGAATTTGCGCCCATCA
>CAJYBL010000231.1 GCA_913064995.1 uncultured Alphaproteobacteria bacterium | reverse complement strand
CAGATGCATATTATATTATGGTTTTAGTATTTATTGAGAAATTTAGCTCGTTAGCGTATCTGACTGGCAATTTTTTTGACTAGGCAGTATTAGACCAAGAGGATGTTTTTGCCAGTATTTACTCTTTTCCGATAGAGCTTAATGGCCAGATGGATGAATGCTAAACCGACATATTGATTTTAAGGAGATAGAGAATGGGTTACGCAATGGCAGCCGCCAGACCGGGTGGGTCTGAAGTTCTTCACAAAATTACGCTCGGGGATTTAACGCCCACAGCGGGCGAGGTGTTGATCAAACATGACGCGGTTGGCATTAATTTTCTTGATATCTATATCCGCAATGGCGCCTATCCATGGCCGGTTGAAGGTGATCTTATTCTTGGGTCTGAAGGTGCTGGTATCATCGAAGCGGTTGGCAGTGATGTCAAAGGTTTGGCTGTTGGCGACCGGGTTGGCTACACGCTTGCCAATGGCGCCTATGCAACCCATCGTGTGATTGACGCTGCCTATGTTGTCAAACTGCCGGATAATGTGCCAAGTGATTTGGCCGCATCGATCATGTTGAAAGGCTTGACCGTTGCCTATCTAATCCATGACAGCTATGCGGTTAAGCCGGGTGATACAGTGCTGTTTCACGCTGCGGCTGGCGGCGTTGGTCTGATTGCCGGTCAGTGGCTAAAGGCGCTTGGTGCCACCACAATTGGTACGGCTGGCGGTGCCGAAAAATGCGCCCTTGCCGAGGCCAATGGATTTGATCATGTAATCGATTATACCAGTACCGATTTCGAAGCCGAAGTGATGCGCCTGACCAATGGCGAAGGCGTGAATGTGGCATATGATTCGGTTGGCAATGACACAATGGCGCGAACCATCACATCGACCAAACGGCGCGGCACTATTATCGCCTTTGGCCAATCATCAGGGCCATATACCGATTTCAAAATCACCGATCTTTCAAAAGGGTCTTATTACCTGAGCCGTCCAACATTGTTTCACTTTGTTGGTGATCGGTCATGGCTTGATACAGCATCGGCGAAACTATTCAAGGCAGTTACCGATGGCACAATCAATGTGTCGATCAATCAGCGTTTTGCCCTGGAAGATGTGGCAAAAGCGCATGAGGCACTGACGGGCCGTGCCACAACAGGCTGTACGATACTGACTGTCTAGATAACCGAAGACTCATAACCGGCTGGATCGCCATTGAAGCGGCGCAAATCATGCCTTGCACCTTTTCCAAACATCAAGGGGCTGCCAATGGCAGCCCCTTTTTTATACTTAGGTCGTTATCGCAAGCGCGATGTTATGCGCTTTGCTGTGGCCGCATATCAGCTTGGCTGATGCCAGCAACCGAAACTGGCTTTTTCATTGCGTCACGACGGAATGGCTCGCCAAGCTCTTGGTTCAACAGCACTTCGATAAAGGTGGTCACGCCATCATTCATCTGAGCGTCAACCGCCTTGGCTAATGCATCGCGAAGCTCATCCATTGTTGAAACGGCAACGCCTTCAACACCGCACGCCTTGGCAACACCAGCATAAGAGACTTGCTGATCAAGCTCGGTGCCAACAAAGTTATCCTCAAACCACAAGGTTGTATTGCGCTTTTCTGCGCCCCACTGATAGTTGCGGAAAATAACCATGGTGATGGCTGGCCATTCTTCACGGCCAATTGCCGACATTTCATTCATCGAAATGCCAAAGGCGCCATCGCCAGCAAAGCCAACAACCGGAACATCACGGCGGCCGATTTTTGCCCCCATGATTGATGGCAGGCCATATCCACATGGTCCAAACAGACCCGGTGCCAGATATTTACGGCCTTCTTCAAATGTTGGATAGGCGTTACCAATCGCGCAATTATTACCAATGTCAGATGAAATGATTGCATCTTTTGGCAACGCAGACTGGATTGCACGCCATGCCATGCGTGGTGACATTTTCTTTGGCTCACGGTCACGTGCACGCTCATTCCATGTTGTTCCCGGATCATCATCTTCATGATCAAGCGAGGTCAGTTCTTGCGCCCATGCTGATTTGGTTGTGGCAATCAGTTCTTTACGGCCGCTGCGGCCACTATCGCCAGCGGTGCTTGCCAGCTTGTCAAGAATGCTCATGGCAACTTTCATGGCGTCGCCAACGATGCCAACTGAAACCGGCTTGGTCAGGCCGATGCGATCAGGGTTGATATCAACCTGAATGATCCTGGCATCTTTTGGCCAGTAATCAATGCCGTAACCGGGAAGTGTTGAAAATGGGTTCAGGCGTGTGCCCAAAGCCAGAACAACATCGGCCTTGGCAATCAGTTCCATACCGGCTTTTGATCCGTTATAGCCAAGTGGGCCAGCAAATAGCGGATGTGAACCCGGAAACGCGTCATTATGCTGATAGCCACAGCAAACAGGCGCATCAAGGCGCTCGGCCAGTTTCATTGACGCAGCGATTGCACCGCCAATAACAACGCCAGCACCATTCAATAGAACTGGGAATTTGGCGTCTGATAGCAGAGCTGCGGCTTGGCTGATGGCATCTTCGCCACCTGATGGGCGCTCAAAATCAACAATCGCAGGCAATTCAATATCAACGACCTGTGTCCAGAAATCGCGTGGGATGTTGATTTGGGCTGGTGCTGACGCACGCTTTGCCTGAAGAATAACGCGGTTTAATGTTT
>CAJYBL010000230.1 GCA_913064995.1 uncultured Alphaproteobacteria bacterium | reverse complement strand
GCACAAATGCCTCGTCGCACATCTGGGCGCCCTGCGCACAGCTCAGCGGCCAGTCGACACGCTGTGCGGCACCCACATCGCGCCACACATCTTGCGGCCCGTCCCGCACCTCCACCAGCTGCCTCAGCACCGTCGCTCGAAGTGCCTTCTCCCGCCGCAGCCATTCGCCCTTGCGCCCGCCACCTGCCTGCCAGCTTAATCCCTTGTCCTTGTCAAACACCGTCACATCAGCAAGCCCGCCATCTTTGAAACGCTGCAGGATAACGCCTTTGCCGCGTCCCATTTCCGGCACTTCTTCAAGGTAGAAAACAATCAATTTCCGGTTCACACCAACCGATGCCACCATATCACCAGTAACGATTGCACAAGCAACAGCCCGCGCTGATCCGGCAAGATTTAACACCTGCTTGCCATTACGCGTTTGCGCCAAAGCCCCCTGCATATCAACAACAAGGCCATGGCCAGTGCTTGCCGCGACAAGCATTTTGCCATCACCAGCACGAACCAACTTGACGATATCGCTATCTGCCGGAAGATCGACCATCAAACTAACCGGCTCGCCAAATCCGCGCCCCCGCGGCAATTTATCGCCTGACAGCGTGTAAAACCGACCATTATCGGCAAAAAGCAGGATTTTATCAGTGGTTTCAGCATGTAGAACATGGCCTGCTGAATCGCCTTCTTTATATTTGAAATCGCTGTCGAGATCCTGATGGCCGCGCATGGCTCTTATCCAGCCATTTGCCGAACAAATCACCGTAATTGGTTCACGCTCAACCAGAATTTCGGTTGGGTCAAAATTAATCTTAGGTGCCTCGGCAAGAATGGTCTTTCGATGATCAACCTTGATAAAGTTAGCTCTCATATCTTTGATTTGGCTGGCGATGAATGACCATTGCCTTGCCTCATCACCAAGAAGCGCGTTCAAATCACCCTGTTCAGCCACCAGTTTGTCGCGTTCATTACGAAGCGCCATTTCTTCAAGCCGCCGCAAAGAACGAAGTCGCATATCAAGAACGGCATTTGCCTGATTTTCATTCAAACCAAACCGGCGCATCAATTCATCACGCGGATGATCGGCCTCACGAATGATCGCAATCACTTTGTCAATATTCAAAAAGACTATCAAATAGCCTTCAAGCACTTCAAGCCGGCTGGCGATCTTGCCAAGACGGTGATGTGATCTGCGCTGCAAAACGACACGGCGATGCGCAAGCCATGCGTTCAGCGCCTCACGCAAATTCATCACTACAGGACGGCCATCCGCATCCAGAACATTGAAGTTCAGAGGAACCCGCACTTCAAAATCGGTAAGTTTGAACAGGCTTTCCATCACTACTTCGGCTTCAAGCCGGCGTGATTTAGGTTCGAGAACAATGCGGATATCTTCGGCCGACTCGTCACGAATATCGGCTAGCACCGGCAGGCGTTTAGCCTGTAACATTTCTGCAAGGCGTTCAATCAGGCGTGATTTTTGAACTTGATAGGGAATTTCAGTAACGACAATTTGCCACGCCCCACCCTTTTCCGTTTCAACCTCCCATTTTGCCCGCACCCTAAAGCCGCCACGCCCCGTTGAATAGGCGTCTTTGATCGAATCCACAGGTTCAATCAACAGACCACCAGTTGGAAAATCAGGGCCTTTGACATAATTCAGCAAAGTTTCAATTGATGCGTTGGGATGTTTGATAAGATGCAATGATGCATCGGCAAGCTCGATAATATTATGCGGCGGAATTGATGTTGCCATGCCAACCGCAATACCCTGCGCACCATTGGCAAGAAGATTTGGAATACCCGCAGGAAGCAATGTCGGTTCTTCGGACTCGCCATCATAAGTTGGCCGGAAATCAACCGCATCTTCGTCAATACCATCTAGCAACAGACGCGCAACTTCGGTCATGCGTGCCTCGGTGTAACGCATCGCTGCGGCGTTATCGCCATCGATATTGCCAAAATTCCCCTGCCCTTCGACAAGGCAATAGCGCATGGCAAATTCCTGTGCCAACCGCACCATCGCATCATAAATCGCTGCATCGCCATGCGGATGGAATTTACCCATCACATCGCCAACAACACGCGCTGATTTCTTAAAACCCTGACCCGGATCAAGCTTTAGCTGGCGCATCGCAAATAATAGACGGCGGTGAACCGGCTTTAACCCGTCCCTGACATCGGGAAGCGACCGCGATGTGATGGTTGACAGCGCATAGGCAAGATAGCGTTCCGATAAGGCGTCGGAAAACGCGGTCGGTTCAATGTGCCCGCCTGCCAGATTTTCAATATCATCATGCATTTAACAGCCTCATCACTTCATCATTTGCCGTTATAGCGATTATCAACCATATCGGCTAGACGTTTGCGCTGGGCTGGCAGGTCTAAATTATGCGCGGCGAAAACACGCTTGGACAGAAAATGGCCGGTCAAATCCAAACCGGCAATCCAATCATGTTTACCACAGGAAACGCCGCCCAAGAACATCGGCAAAGCCAGCATCCGGCTGGCAAAGCTGCCTGCTTGATGACGCGCCACCGCACCGCCTGATTTTGGGCTGACAAACGCCAAATCATTGGTCTGACCGCTAGCAACGCATCTGGCAAGATCAAGCCGGTACCCGACCGCCGCCAACAACCCTAATTCCCAGCGAACATAGCCTTCGATCCAACCGGCATTATCATCATCTA
>CAJYBL010000229.1 GCA_913064995.1 uncultured Alphaproteobacteria bacterium | reverse complement strand
CGTAAGCTCTATAGCCATAAAGGCATGGAATAGCGGTCGCGCCCATCTTGACGGCCAGTCTTTACAGCTGGTCTTGATTAGTGATTTTTGCAAACACCGCCAAGGTTTCGGCACTGACATGATGTTCGATACCTTCAGCATCTTCCTCGGCAACCGTCTCAGGAACACCAATCGCCACCAGAAAATCGCGAACAATGCGATGCCGGTCACGCGCTTCTTCAGCAAGCGCCTGTCCTGCTTCGGTTAAAAAGATCGACCGATAAGGGCGCGTTTCAACAAGGTCTTCACGATGTAACCTTTGGATGATGGCATTGACTGTCGGGCTGGTCACGCCGAAGCGCGCCGCAAGATCGACCGTTCTGGCCTCGCCAGTTTCGGCAATCAGATCAGCGATCATTTCGACATAATCTTCTGCGACCTCGGATTGATGCGCACGCCTGATTCGGTCAAATTTTGCAGCGCTTTCGGCAATGGCCTTGCGGGGCATATTACGGTCCTGTCTCAGCTTCGGCCATATTCTGGCTTGAATTTCACAAAAATATAAAGAAAACCAAACATTTTAGCCATACCAAAATTTTTAACGGATTCATCGATTACCTAATTTCCAGCAACGTCAACCAATCAGGACGCTATCGCCAACCACTGGCAGAAATAGCAGCTCCCCTATGGGCAATTAGGTTGCGCCAGCTAGTGGCAATGGGCTAGAGTGACGGCCGGTTTGATATCGATTTAACTCCACAACAGACAAGCGGAACCATTATGGACAAAGCCACAAAAACCAAGCTTGAAGCCGCCGCATTCCGGCGTCTTGTTGCCCACTTACAAGAACGTACCGATGTTCAAAATATTGATATGATGAATCTTTCCGGATTTTGCCGGAACTGCATGTCGCGCTGGTATCGCCAAGCTGCGGAAACATCAGGCATCGAAATGACCGACAGTGAAGCCCGCAAGCTTATTTACGGCATGGAATATGCCGATTGGAAAGCGCAACACCAAACCGAGGCAACGCCCGAACAAAAAGCGCAATATCTAAAAACCCATAACCACGACGATTAGGATAATCGCATGACCGTTATTCCCGGAGCTGGCGCAGGTGCCGAGCAGCTAAGCCAATATATTGAGCGTATCGAACGTCTCGAAGAAGAAAAACGCGCTTTAATGGCTGATATCAAGGATGTATATGCTGAAGCCAAAGCTACCGGGTTTGAGCCAAAAATCATGCGCCAAATTGTGCGATTGCGAGCCATGGATCGCGACCTTCTAAGTGAGCAGGATGCGCTTTTGGACACATATCGTGATGCGCTTGGCCTTCGCTAGGCACAGAATCATCCAGTCCTAACTAAACCGGAGCGTGATCTGTTGACCCATTTTGGTGACCGTTTAACCGAGGCAAACCGCCGCACAGCCACCCCACTTTGCATGGGAATTGACCCTCATATCCACATGATTCCGGCTATTTTTGGCAATGCGCAAGACGGCGCAGCAAGTGATGCCGCCATTCGCGCCATTAATGATTTTTCAATGGCTTGCCTTGAACAGGCCATTGGCAATGTTGCCGCAATCAAGCCGCAAGCTGCCTTTTTCGAACAGCAGGGGCCAGCTGGCATGCAGATTTTGCAAAATCTTGGCCGCGCCGCCATTGATGCTGGCCTGCTTGTCATAATGGATGCCAAACGCGGCGATATCGGCAGCACCTCAACCGCCTATGCAGCCGGCTGGATTGGGCATGACGCGCCATTTCCAAGTGATGCGCTGACGGTAAACCCATGGCTTGGCATCGACACGCTTGCGCCCTTTCTTGATCGTGCCGACGCAACCGGAAGCGGCCTTTTCATCTTGAACCGGACAAGCAATCCGGGGGCTTACGATCTTCAGGATCAAATAGTTGATGGGCAACCGCTCTACCAGCACCTTGCCGCCTTGCTGGCGCCGCTTGCCACTGCACGCAAGGGCAAATCCGGCATATCATCACTTGGCATCGTTGCTGGGGCGACATGGCCAGAAGAAGCCGAGGCGCTTCGCACAGTACTGGTCGATGCACCATTTCTTATTCCCGGATTTGGCGCACAAGGCGCTGGCGCGGAAAAAGCCACAAGCGGCCTTAACCGCGGCAAGCATGGCTGGGAAGGCGGGCTAATCAACAGCACCCGCGGCCTCATCTTTCCAAAAAAGGCCGCTGCCGCAGGATCGCTTGATGAATGGCGTCATGCGATTGCCGAAACCATCGCTGAAAACAAAACAATCTTGAATAGTGTTTTCTAGAGGTGTTTTGATAATTGAACTACCTCCCAATCCAGCACCACCGACCACGTACGAGCCCGATGAGGATCAAACGCGCGCCGCGGTCAAATTCTTTAACAACATTCGTGGCTGTGGTTTTGTGACCGCCAAAGATTTAAACGAGGATGTTTTCGTTTATTCCCAGGTTTTGAGTTATTGTGGATTTCACTCGTTGATAAAGGAACAAAAACCATTGATCCGAATTGATGATTAGCTTGAGAAACGAAATAATCGCATATAGGTTTTTTAGGCTGCAATCAGAATTATTACTGGCATAGCGCGATCCCGCTTGGCTTACTAGTTTGATTGCAGATATGCGTATCAAGCCTTTTTTCGCGCTATGGGAAATGCCATCTATGTTATCAACAACAACGCAATTTCGTTGGGTCATGATCACGTTGTC
>CAJYBL010000228.1 GCA_913064995.1 uncultured Alphaproteobacteria bacterium | reverse complement strand
CGATCCAAAACCGCAATTCAAACTTTGATAGAGACCCGTGCTTACCCCGCCATTGGCGGTGAAAAACCCATGTCTTATGTGCCATTTTTGTGCCGCGCCATCCTGCCAGCCAGCATGCTGATAACATTGTGGCCCGCCTTCAAGATTGACTGGCACCGTGGTGGTCATGCTGTTGACCCTTGATCATCGGCAAAGCCGGGCGGCAGGCCAGTTCCAGATGGAAGCATCATGGCAACTTTGAAAGCCGACCCCATTTGCTGGTTGCTAACAAGCCGGTCAACCGCGGCAAACAGGCCGCGCCTTGTTTTGATATCAGCAATTTTTGCGACTGCTTCAGCTCGTTGGGCAATGCCGATAGCTTGCAGAAAATCACTCTGCGTTACAGGCCCAACAAGGCGGGCACCATTATTTATTGCGGATTGGCGTAAAGCACTGAAATCAACCCAATGCGACAAATCGGCATCTCCTGGCTGGTGAAACACGTCAACGGGCTGGTGATTGGCAACGGCTTGCAGGCTGTCGCCACTTGGCCCGTCACGCCCATAATCAATAATTAAGCAAGCCCCGCCATAAGATGCAATATGTGTTGCCAGCTTGGCCGCATAGACATCAGCCATCTCGCAATATTCGGCAATGCTGCCATCGGCTGGTGCGGCCAGTGACGCCAAATGCCAAATACCGGTTTCGGCTTTACTAAGCGGTGGGCCATCAACAAAACCGAGCCGCCCATCAACAAGTCCGACAAGCCGGTGCCGCCATAAGCCGGCGTTACCATTTTGACCGTCGCGCCAAATGGCTTGGTCAATTGGCAATGCATCGAAAAATTCATTGGCAATGCCAAAAATCGGCGTGGCTGGTAAATCGTCAAGATCTGTATGCCAATAAAGATCAGCTGGCGCTAAAACGTCTTTTTGCCGTTCGCGAAGCTCGGGGCTGGTTTCGACGAGATGCACGGGTGCGTCGGCCAGTTGCGGCATGATTTGCGACCAGACATGCCGCATATCGGTCATCAGACTGCCACGGCCTGGCCCAAGCTCTAGAATGGCCGGTTGGCCTAGGCCTGACAGGTCAGCTATATGCGCAAGATAAAGCCCGCACATCTCGCCAAACAGGCCGGAAATTTCAGGTGCAGTGATAAAATCACCACCTGCCCCAAACGGGTCTTGTTTGTGATAATAGCCGTGATCCGCATCGCCAAGCGCAAGGCCGATATAATTTGCCAGTGATATTGGCCCGGCATGTTCAATCTGGCTGGTGATTGTATCAAATAGAGCGCTGGCTTGTGCGGTTTGCGAAAGATGAGGCTCACTCATGATCATGCCCTTGATCAGGGCTTGGCCGCAAGGCGCGGCGCAGCAGACATAATCCCAAAAGCATCATCGGCAATGACAATATCTGTCCCATGCTAAGCCCGCCCGCAAGAAGGCCGATATGCGCATCGGGTTGGCGCACCAACTCAACCAGAAACCGCGCCAGACCATAGCCAAATAAGAACAGGCCGGTCAGCCGTCCGGTTGCTTTTAGCCAGCCCTTGCGCCAGCATAGATACATGGCAAGCCCAAGCAGAATCCCCTCAAGCCCAGCCTCATAAAGCTGGCTTGGGTGGCGAGGCAGGCCATCACTATGCGGAAAGATCATCGCCCAAGGCACATCGGTAACGCGGCCATAAAGCTCGCCATTGATGAAATTGGATAAACGCCCCAGAAATAGGCCAATTGGTGTGACCATCGCCACCCTGTCGCTTAAGGCCAGAAACGCAATATTATGCCGTTTTGCCATCGTGAAAAGCGCAAGCCCAACGCCGATCAACGCGCCGTGAAAGGACATGCCGCCTTGCCAGACATGCAGGATAGAAAACGGATTTTCCAGATAATAGGCAGCATTATAGAAAAACACATAACCAAGCCGCCCACCAAGGATAATACCGATCAATAGATAATTGAGCAGCCAATCCGTCTGGTCGGCTGTCATAACCGTATGGGGTGATCGTGTTTCACGGCGCAGAATATAAATGCCGATAAGCAACCCAGCGATATAGGCAAGCGCATACCAGCGAATGCCAACCCCCCCAAAATCAATGGCAAAGACATTAAATTCAGGAAGCGTGATGGCGCTATGGAGAAATTCAACGGGTTTCGGCTGGATTGTCATATCGTGTCTTTCGGTCTTTTGGTAGCGCCGCAACAACATTTTTCATCAAAATATGCATCTGCGACACTATTTGTCGCCATCAACAACGATTTCAACCTTACTCTAGCGGCATTATCTATGATAAGAAACATCAGTCACGCGAAAAGATCGCGACAATCACCGGTGGCATAAACCGGACGATGAAAACTGAGTAGGAGAGACATCATGGCACCGCGTTCAAATTTCATGGCCGATATTGCGCAAATGGCAAATGGTGCGGCGTCAGCCTTTGGCGGGATGCGCGAAGAAGTGGATAATCTGATTCGCCAGCGTATGGAACGAAGCCTGAATGCCCGCGGTCTTGTGACGCGTGAAGAGTTTGACGCGCTTCGAACCCGTCATGAGGCGCTTGCGGCGCGGCTGGCGTTTCTCGAATCGACAATGGCATCACCGGCTGAGTCGGTGGGCAAGGCTGCTGCGGCTACTAAACCAGCGTCAAAAGCCAAGTTAGCGGCAAAAAAGACCGGAAAATAATCAGCGGTTTTAACCCACCGCGAATC
>CAJYBL010000227.1 GCA_913064995.1 uncultured Alphaproteobacteria bacterium | reverse complement strand
GGCGCTTGCTGTCAAATCATTGCCAAGCCCAACCATGCCAGCCGCATCAAGATGCGATAATGAACCGGCAAACCCGCTTTTTGGGCCGGTAAAATGGGTAAATACATCTTTTGTCGATAGTGGTATTCGTGGATTGACCAGTAAAATTGATCCAGCAAAATCAAGATCAACTGGTGTCATGGTCTCACCAATACCGGCAATGCGCTGACATCCACCAGCAAGGCAAGCCGGCACATCAGCACCAAGACTGGCAGCAAGGTGATTTAGTGCGTCGCTGCCAAGCGGCGTTGTTGATAATGTATTGACCGCACGAAGAAGTGCCGCGGCATCGGCTGAGCCACCGCCAAGCCCTGCTCCAACGGGAATGTTTTTTTCAAGCGTGATCGAAAGCCCGCGAATTACGCCGCCAGCAGCGCGAAACCCCCTCAATGCTTTCATCACTAGATTATCATCTGCGCTATCAAGTTCGCTGGCAAATTCACCGGTGATTGCAAGTTGGTCATCATCCGCCGACTCAATCGTCAGATGATCACCAAAACGGGTAAAGACGACGGCTGAGTCAAGAAGATGATAGCCAGCATCAATTTTCACGCAAATGAGCAAAAACAGATTAATTTTGGCAGGTGCAACAGCCGTGATCATTGCTTTAATTTGGCAGTGAATTCGGCTTTGAGCTCTTCCTCGGCGGCAATTGTCAACGCATATTGCCATTTGAAGCGCGCTTCGGCAACGCGGCCGGTTTCCCAATATGCATCTCCAAGATGGCCCGTTATGACTGCATCCATTGGTTCAAGCATGGTTGCCTTTTCCAAAAAGGCAACGGCAAGATCATAATTGCCAAGCTTGTAATGAACCCATCCAAGCGAGTCGACAAAGTAGCCGCTTCTAGGGCGTAGCCGCACCGCCTGTTCAATCAGTTTGATGGCCTCATCAAGATTGCGCCCATCATCGGCCCACCAATAGCCAAGATAATTCAGCGTATAAGGATCATTTGGATTTTTTTCCAACGCGGCTTTGAAATGCGCTTCGGCAAGCTGGTCTTGTTCAAGCCTTTCATAGGAAATACCAAGATTGCGATCAAGATCACCAGAAGCCAAACCAAGATCTAGCGCCACCAGATAGGCATCACGCGCTTTTTCAAATTGATCCGACATACGATAAAGATCGCCAAGTTCTTTTCGCAAAAGCGCGTTATCACCGCTCTCGTCAACGGCGGTTTGCAGCAGGGCAATGGCACCGGTCATGTTGTCTTTGCGTTCAAGATCGATCCGTAACAGCAATTGTGGTTGTCCCCAAGCCCCCGCAACATCAATGGCATCAAGCTTGGCAATTGCGGCTTGATATTGCTCCATTTCATAGAGCGCTTGTGCCAGCAGAAAGCGGGCGCTGTCGATTTGCGGATCAAGATATAATGCCAGACCAAGCCTTGCATTCAACATGCCACCGGTTTGTGACTGGCTGTTGATCAGATTTGTATCAATGATGCCAGCGGCAATATGGCTTGCAATTTTTGGTGGTTCAGTTTGGTTTAAAAGCTGGTTTTGCACCGCTTTTTTGTCAAAGCCAGTGGGAAGCCGGTCAATCAATTGCGCCATTTTTGCGGTGTCACCATGGCGGGCATAAAGGCTGGCAAGCTGAAGTAGAATTTGGGATGGTAAATTTTGCCGGTTAAACAGCCCGTCAGCAAAGCCACGCATTTCGGCATCATCGCCAAGATGGGCAGATAGATGCGCTGCCTGCATGGCAAAAACTGAAGGCATATCCTGTCCGTCTTCTTTACCTGCCTTGCCGATTTTCAGCAGATGTGATAAGCCGGCCGCGCCCTGCCCCTTGGCGGTTAACGCCCACGCCTTGATCACGGCGGCAATTGGCTGGGCATCAAGATTTTCGGCAATATGATCGGCCAGAACCAAAACCGCATCCCAATCTTCAAGCAAGATCGCCTTTGCCGTTGCTGGCTCGCTGGCATAGCTGGTGGCAAGATTCAGCACTTCCATATTGCGCGCAATCGCAGCGGCCGCATCAATATGGCCAAGCTGATATTGCGTATAAAATGCTTGTTGCAACAGGCTTGCATTATCGCGATCAAAATTCAGCGCGGTCAGGTAAAATTCAGCTGACGCGCCAACATCATGGAAATACAGCGCTTGGCGTGCGGCCAGAAAATTCGCGGCAACCGTGCTTTGGGTTGGTTCAAATTTTGTTGACGCAATCGATTTTGGCGATGGCATGGTGCTACAGCTTGCCGTCAGAACCATGCCAACAAACAACAGCCAATGCCGGTTATTCACCGGTTGCCACGACAAGATTTCTGGCCGCGTTATTTTACCTAAATTGTCCAAAGCCACCCTCACATATTGGGGTAATTTGGCCCGCCTCCACCCTCGGGGCTGACCCACACAATATTTTGTGATGGGTCTTTGATATCACAAGTTTTGCAATGAACACAATTTTGCGCGTTAATTTGTAATCTTGGATCGTCGCCATCGTCATTTTTGACAATTTCATAAACACCCGCTGGACAATAGCGCTGTTCAGGTGAGTCATATAGCGCCAGATTATGGCTAATCGGAACAGAGGCATCTTTTAGAGTGAGATGGGCAGGCTGATTCTCTTCATGATTGGTGCCTGATAAAAAGATCGATGAATTGCGGTCAAAACTGCCAATACCATCAGGTTTGGGATAGTCGA
>CAJYBL010000226.1 GCA_913064995.1 uncultured Alphaproteobacteria bacterium | reverse complement strand
CGGTTAGCGCACAAGGCGGCTTTATCGGCCAGCCAAGCCCGCCTGACGGTCTGAAATGTCTTGCTGGTGCAGATTTAAAGGCAAATCTACAAGCTAGCCTAGGACGTGCTATTGCCTTGGCAAGCCCCGGACAAGCCCTCGCCCTTTATGAAAGCCGTTTTGGCGCGGCAAAAGATAGCGCCGTTGCCTGTGCCCTTTACCTAGACAATCATGTTTTTGGCGGCGTGACTTTTGGTCAAAAACTATGGCGCGGTGCCAACCGCATTGTTGGCGCATGGGGTCATACCCCGCTTGCCTGGCCAGTGCCGCACGAACTTGATGGGCGCGATTGCTGGTGTGGACGCAGCGGATGCCTTGATTGTTTTTTGTCGCTTGGCGGGCTGGAAACCGAATATCACAATATCACCCAGACGCGCCTCGATATCAAAGCTATCGCAGCCGCAGCCGATGCCAGAGATCTGGTCGCGTCAAGCGTTTTGCAGGTCTTGGATGACCGCATTGGCCGAACCACGGCGATGATCATCAATATGTTTGATCCTGATGTGATTATTCTTGGCGGTCGTCTTGCTAATCTTGATCGGCTTTACCTGAATGTGCCGCGCAAATGGCCAGGCTATCTTTTGGTTGAACGCAATGAAACGAAATTGCAAAAAGCCAATCAAGACGCATTTACTCTGGCCAAAGGAGCAGCCTGTCTTGCCATCGACCCAGCCATCTAGTCATCACCCAATCAATCGCTATCACAATTAACAATTAGGGACAGATTGGCGTTTCAACGCTTTCCAGCTTTAGCAATTTGGCAATGATGGTAAATTCACCATAATCAATGACATACCGACGAATCACGCCATTTGGCTGCATCGAATATTGAATTTCATATTCAGGTGCGGCCGCTGTTGCTGCGGGTTTGAAATAGGCAATCTGGACTGGCCAATAGCCACCCTGGCCAAATTCACCCATCTGAATGGCCGCTGCTTCACCGCGCCATCCGCCAATAACCGTGTTCGTCGATAATAGCGCGTCATCAGGCTTGGCACCGGTAAACACTGACGCGGCAAGCATAGTTTTGCCATTTTCGGCGCTATCAATAATCGCATTCAAATGCCGCATTGGAAAATAGGTATCGGCTGGCAAAGCCACCGCCACCTCATCAGCCATTGAAAAATAAGCATCACCGCCTCCAGATTTTATTTCAGCAAAGCCGCCAAAATCTTTTGCCGCTTCAAAGCTGCTATTTTCGCTGATCTCGAAACTATACATATCGCCTTTGTCAGACTCCCACGATTCAAAGCGCGACAAAATCCGGTCACGGCTTCCTTCTTGACCACCAAATTCAATCAGATATTCTTCGTTAGAACGCCATCCATCGCAATCACGATCAAGCGTAAATGCCGATCGGCCACTAACGGCTTGCACATTGGAGTTTTGGTCAGCGACACCAAGCTGCATTTCATAAAATGCGCGATGCGGCGTCACCGTTGCGGCAACAACCTGATTGCCAAGGCCGAGAGCGCCTAACAACATCACGAGGGCTGTTGTAATGTTTTTGATCTTTTCAGATGGGTTTTGAATTTTTGTCATGCATAAGATTTAAGAGCGCTATTCGACGAAATCAATAGGTTTGCCTTTCAGAACGGTGCTTTTTGCCGTATATCATCGTGGACAAAGCGAGGTAATTAATGAAAAGACATGCCAGCCAAGCGAGCAGCAATGACGCAAATGTGCCAAAGGCAGCACCGCCTATCGCCACAAATGACGAGCTGAATGCCATCTTAACACAATATCAAAATGCCGAATTTTTGGCGGTCGATACTGAATTTCTGCGCGAGCGCACCTATTATCCTCAATTATGTCTGATCCAGATCAGCGATGGCGTTGATGCTGTTGCGATTGATCCGCTTGCCCCCAATCTTGATTTAAACCCGCTTTGGGATTTGATGCGCAATCAAAATATCACCAAAGTGTTTCACGCTGGCAATCAAGATATGGAAATCTTTTTGCATCTGATGGGCAGTCTGCCTGAGCCAATCTATGATACCCAGATTGCGGCGATGGTTTGCGGGCTTGGCGATCAAGTTGGCTATGACAAGCTTGTCAAGGCCATGCTGAACCATGATATCGATAAAACTTCACGCTTTACCGATTGGTCAAAACGCCCCTTGAGCAACCGCCAGATTGTCTATGCGCTTGATGATGTGATCTATCTTGCGAAATTATATCCCCTGATGCGCAGCAAGCTGGAAGCCGAAAACCGCAGCCATTGGCTTGATGAAGAATATGCCAAATCAAATGATCCGGCGACTTATGTCACCGCGCCCGATGCCGCATGGCAAAAGCTCAAAGTGCGGAATATGCGTCCGGCACCATTATTGCGCCTGATGCATCTGGCAGCCTGGCGTGAAAGAGAAGCGCAAGGTCGCGATTTGCCAAGAAACAGGGTGATCCGTGACGAAACCTTGATTGATCTTGCCGGATCAAACCCGAAAGACCGGAAAGATTATGCCAATATCCGCAATTTTCCGGGTGGCAAAGATGGCAAACTGGTTGCCCCAATTAGTAAAATTTTGGATATGGTCGCCGCCATGCCGTCATCATCGCTTCCCGAGGTAGAAAAACGCGGTCCAGCAAAACGCCCGCCTGCAGCGGTGATGGAGCTTCTTCGAGTGCTGCTAAAACATGTGACCGACAAGCATGATATTGCACCAAGATTGA
>CAJYBL010000225.1 GCA_913064995.1 uncultured Alphaproteobacteria bacterium | reverse complement strand
TTTTCACATTTTTGATTTGGGCTTCGCTGTTCGTGGTTTCGTCACGTATGCGTAATATGGCGATACAATCGGCAATGCTTTCATTCATCATGTGATCAGGACTGTTTCTAGGCGGATGCGGACGATCAATATCGCCGGTTTGATGATGCGCGCATTCATGGTGATCAATAAATTTTTGTAATGATTGCGGTGATTTCGCATAGGCAAACCGGTAAATAACCGGCACTCCCTTATCATCGCGTCTTGCCATGCCAGCGGCGGATTTGGCTTTTGGCGACATCTGGTTTTCAAAACGAACCGGCTCGCCTTTGTTGTTCTGGCAAGCTGGCGGGCTGGCAATCGCATAGCTTGGTGTGGTTTCCTGTGCCAAGGCAGTGCATGTGGCAAAGGCGATCACCAGCATGGTTTCAAAACTGCAAAGCGTCAAAAGCGTTAGGGTGCGTTTCATATCTGTTCCTATGAGGCGGCGAAACTGGATCTGAATTGCGCTGCCCATTTACCATTTTTAAAAGTGATAACCCAAAGCGAGTCAAAATTGGCAATCAATTGATCATTGATATCAAACCGGTTTATCTGCACCACAAGATGTACCTTATCGGCGCTCTCACGCTGAACATCAATTTTTTGCCATGCGGTTCTTGCCCAATAATCGCCAGCTCTTGCCCTGAAATCTGACAAATAAGTCTCAGCAGTAGGCCAGCAATCTAATGTTGTGCCGACCAATCTGAAATGTGGAAAATGAAGCGTATCGGCGAGGTCATTTTCTCGCAGACCATTCAAGGCGTGAAGATGACGTTCCATAACCGTCAAGGCGGATGCTGCAGCGGAGTCAGGCTCATCGTGGGTCATCTTCTGCCTCGGTAAAATCATATTGCCATCTTGCGGCGTGGTTCCGCCAACAAACTGCCACAATATAGTGCCGCCGCATAGGCTGCCCCTGTTTTTTGCAGACAGTCATCTCTTGGCTGGATTTTGGATCGCTTGTTTTGAAATGGCGCGTGACTAGACCGGAAATTCCATTTGCTGTTAATCGGCAACATCGCGGGTGCCGCCAGCATAAACGGGCGCATTTAAAGTTTCATTAGACCCATCCGCCCTTGCGCCTCATAGACGGTTGACACGCCAGCGCGGCTCAAGGTCTTTGTGGTGTCAGGATTGGCGCGCTTGATTGCGGGGACAGCAAAGGTTTCCATCATGTTATCCTTATCAAATAGGCTTCGGATTCGGGCGGCTTTTCCTCTGGTTTTTCTCATCACGAAACTCGGTGATGGTGATAAATGTCTTGCGATGTGGTGACAAGAGGGTCAGCATGACTTGATTGTTTTCACCCTGCCATTTCAGGAATTTTAGGGGTTCTTTTTAATTCGGGATTCTAATCATGCTTGATCGGCTCGTTCTGCGCAATGTCTGGCTGTCATCATGGGTTTTGTCACTGTCTCTTTTTGGTGATGCGTTGATCTATGTGATCCTGCCGGTTCATGCCGACGCGTTTGGCGTTAGCATGCTGATGGTTGGGTTTTTACTGGCGGTTAACCGTATAATCCGCACATTTGCCTATGGATTAATTGTTGAATTAGCCGAACGGATTGGGGTGAAAAACCTGTGTCTTATCGCGGCGGTCACAGCAACCTTATCAACTGCGGGCTATGGCTGGTTTGAAGGTGCGGTTCTATTAACCTTGTCGCGCATGGTGTGGGGTTTGTCTTTTGCAGCGCTTTTGCTGGTTACTTTGACCTATGCTGCGGTTAATCCTGCCAAAACAGGCACCCGCATCGGGCTTAGCCGGTCGGTTGAACAGGTTGGCCCACTTTTGGCGATGACGGTAGGGGCATGGCTTGCCACCATTGTTGGGCCGAGAGATGTGTTTCTATACCTTTCGCTGGCAACGGCAGTGTCTGTTATGCTGGCCTTTGGTCTTGATGAATCGGCGCAACCCGCCAGAATAAAAAAGCCGGTTGCCCGCGATCGTATTTTTCCGCGACCAGATAGTCTGGATATGCTGATTTTCTGGATGGGGGCAGGGGTTGACGGCGTCTTTACCGTTTCGATATCGCTTATGTGGGCGCAATATGTTTCAACTGAAATGGCCATTTTATTTGGCGGTAGTATACTTGCTGCACGCCGTCTAAGCGAAATGCTGGTGGCGCCATGTTCGGGCATGATTGCTGATAGATTTGGAATTCGCCTGCCGCTAACTCTGATGATTGCTTTGGCCATTGCTGGTTTTGCGATGATTGGCGCAGGGCTTTTGATGCAAGGGGCGATTGCATTAGTGTTGGCGCGCGGTGCTCTTGGAACCTTGTTTCCGGCCGCCGTGGCGCGGATCTATCCAGATAATAAGGTTAAGGCGTTGGCGCGCAACCAGACATGGCGTGATGTTGGCGCGGCGGCTGGCCCGCTGGCAACAGGCGCTGGTCTTGCGTTTATTGCGCCTGAAATGATGTATATATTTGTGTCAGTGGCCTTTGTTATAGCCTTTTCTGTGTTTGTAATGTCACCGGGTTGGCGGGCGGTTACCCGCGTTGTATGAGGGGTGTGATACAGCGCCAATGGCAACGTGATTTTGCGATTGGCATTACGGCAATACGCTTGCTGCTTTTCCTGATATTCGGCAAAATATAAGATCTGTTGATCGCGGTCACCAGCCACCGCAAATAATACCAACCATGAAGGGTTTGAGACAGATCATGGCAATGCCGTCTCCATCTTGTGCGCGTGATTTCCGGCTGACGATCATCATTTTATTTTGTGGCACCTTAAACGGCATTAA
>CAJYBL010000224.1 GCA_913064995.1 uncultured Alphaproteobacteria bacterium | reverse complement strand
AACATGACCACTTCGGCATCTTCGGCAACTGCCAATGGCACTTGCGCTCGTGCCGCAATGCGCATCATCGCACCAGCTTGGTGATGATAGGATTCCAGATCACGCGCTTCGAGAACCAATATATTATGTTCCTGCGCAAACCTGTCTTGTGCGGCAATATCGCGAAATGGCAACCGCACCATCAAGGCTGCGGGAAGCAGTTTGGCATTGCGCAACAATCTTGTCGCGTGATCGGCAAGTGACCCACTTTGCTCGGCAACAAGGCTTAGACCATCACTATCACCCAAACGGGTTTGGCCAAAAGCAAGGTCAAACACTTGTTGATAATGGTGGGCAGCAAGCGCAATGGTCGCTGCTGGCCAGCCTTGACGAAGTGAGCGTTGAAGGCTTTTTACCCGATTTGCCGTTAGCACCAAAAGGGGGCCCGAACCGGCAGTGCTACTGAGAAAATTGATATCTTCAGAATCGGCAAATTCGGCGCCACGAAACAGCGCTGCCTCGCCATTATTCAAGCGAAGCATGACATGACCACCGCGCCGTAATTCCGCACTGGCACGTTCGGCTTTCATATAGGCGTATTTTGCACGCGTATCGTGCATAATGGTGGCTCCGGATTGTTTAATACATATACAAGCAACGATAGAATAAGCTAGGTTTGTTTGGTTTATCTGGTTAATTCACGTAATAAGAATACGTCATTGATGTATTGAGTTGTGATAAAAAATGCAAGTGTTGTCCCCAAGCGGCGGTAAAGAAGCAGTGTCTTCGTCGCGTCTATTAATTGTTGATGATGATGCCTATCTTCGTGCGACCTTGCGGCAACAGCTTCTGGTTGAGGGGTTTAGTAATGTTTTCGAGGTGGGTGTTGTTGCTGATCTCGACAATGTGCTTAGCCACGCAAATCCCGATTTGATCCTTCTAGATATCCAGATGCCCGATGGCAATGGCATTGATATTTGCCAGCGTTTACGCCGCAACGGCTTTGCTAAACCCATTGTCATGCTGACCGCTAAGGGCGCCGAGGGTGATATTGTTCTTGGGCTTGAAGCTGGTGCCAATGATTATATTACTAAGCCGCTTCGGCTTGGCGAGTTGATTGCCCGTATTCGCACCCAGTTGCGCCAGTTTCGTGTGTCGGATGATGCACAATTTGAAATTGGCAATATTAGCTTTGTGCCAGCTAATAAAATGCTTCATGAAATTGGCAGTGACCGGAAGCAGGCTCTGACCGAAAAAGAAGCAACAATTTTAAAATTTCTTTATCGGGCATTTCCGAATGATGTAACCAAAGATGAGCTTCTTGCCAAGGTGTGGGGGTTTCAAAATGGCGCTAGCACTCACACATTGGAAACGCATATTTACCGGCTGCGGCAAAAAATAAGCCGCTTGACCAAAAAGCAATTAGTTCTGACCATCGAAAAAGGCTATCGGCTCGCCGATTAGGCCATTTCTTATTTCAGCTTGCCATCCATCAGTGATGATAACGCCAAGGTTATCGCCTTGGTGCCCATATCGCCTCCAATTTCCATGGGGCGTAACCGGTTCAATGCGAAACCGGTTTCAATGGCCGCATCAAGAATCATCGCTGCATCCTCATAAGCAGGTTGATCCAGCTTTTCGGCAAGATAATCAAGCATCAGCTTAGCACTGAGAATCGCGCCAAGCGGATTGGCTTTATCTTGGCCCATAATATCTGGTGCACTGCCATGGGCAGGCTGGAACAATCCAATCTGATCGCCGATCTCGCCACAAGCGGCCATGCCCATCCCGCCAACAAGGCCCCCTGCCAGATCTGATAGAATATCGCCAAACATATTTTCCATCACCATGACATCGGCAGACCAGGGACTGCGAATAAGATCAAGCGCGGCAGCATCAACATAATTATAAGCTTTGTTGATATCGGGATAATTGGCACCAACTTCATCAAAAATCTGCCGAAAAAAAGCCATTGAGGTAAAGACATTGGCTTTGTCAACGCAGGTGACCTGTCCCTTATGGCCTTTGTCTTTGCGCTTTGTGGCAAAGCGAAAGGCAAAATCATGCAGTTTTTCACTTGTTGCTCTTGTGATTCGAAGTGTTTCATCACAGACCGCATTATTAATAATTTTGCTACGTCTATGCACTGCAGCTGAATAAAACAATCCCTCGGTAGATTCGCGGATAATGACAAGGTCAATTTTGCTGGCGCGTGGGTCGGCAAGTGGCATTGGTGCATTTGGATAGGCTTTGACTGGTCGCACACCGGCATAAAGCTGATAACGGTCGCGAAGCCGCAGATGTGGCGAAATTTCAGTTCCATCTTCATGCCGAATTTTAGGAAGGCCGATGGCGCCAAGGAAAATAGCATCAGCCGCACCAACGGCCACTTCACCATTTGGTTGAATATCATTACCGGTTTCAACGAAATAGCTGGCACCAGCCTCAATCTCAACAATCATTGGTGCGGGAATACCGGCCTTTGTCATTGCTTTTTCGGCAAGGAACATTGCGGCTTCGCTGACATCAACACCGATGCCATCACCTTTGATCAAGCTGATTGTTGCCTTTATGTCATCGCTCCAGCTGGATTGCAGGTTCCGGTGGCCCGCAGATTTAACAGTTGTGCAAGCGCACCATTCGTGCTGCAGGTCATAATTGAAACTTTACAGGACAACGGATGGCTGGGGCGGTAGGATTCGAACCTACGATACACGATACCAAAAACCGATGCCTTACCACTTGGCTACGCCCCAATCCGTTGGACGCTGCAATTTAGCGACCAAGTTCTAAGCAATCAAGCCTGTTCTTTGTCGAAT
>CAJYBL010000223.1 GCA_913064995.1 uncultured Alphaproteobacteria bacterium | reverse complement strand
CAAGCTTTGTGCTTTGATTGTGGTTGATAATCTAATAAAATAGCGGAATAGCGGAATAGCGGAATAGCGGGAGTTTTTAGACTTGAACTTGCCTTAGTTAGGCATCGAACCTCATCTCGAGTGCGCCATACTTCATTCCAAAATCCTACAGCTCGCGGAGGGCGTTGAATTGATCGACATAACCGCTAGCGTCAATCTTGACGCCAATCACCGTGGTTTCATTACTTTTCATGGCCTGTTCTAGGGCGGTAATCAAACCTGACTCACTGTCAACATTGGTGCCGTTTGCACCAAATCCGCGCGCCAAGTGTTCCCAATCAATGCCACCAATATGCACACCATAAGGGTCGATGCCTTTGATGCTTTGCTTGGTTCTGATCAGCCCGACCTCGCCATCATCAAATACCAGAATGATAATCGGCAGATTTTCGCTAACCGATGTATGAATATCGGCAACCGCCATCAACAGGCCACCATCGCCGGTAAATGCAAGAACGGGCTTATCACGGTGCGCCAAACGAGCAGCAAGAGCCCCTGGGATCGCAAATCCCATTGACCCAAGGCCGTTTGAGGTTAGGAACTCACGCGGGCCATAGCTCTTCCATTTTTGCACCACCAATAGACGGCTGGCACCAGCATCACAAGTAGCAATCGTGTCAACGGGCATGATCGAACGCGCACAGTCAACGACGCGTTGGGGTGACAGGCCATTGGCAGGCGTGTCCAAGGCAGTGCGAACCCTGTCGCGAAATGTTTTTGCCGCGTTAAACCCCCAGCCAGATCCTTGCGGTATGTTTTCGACAATGGCTGTTAGAAGCGGGCCCAGCGCGCCAATCACTTCTTCATTACAAGCGACCATCGCATCGAGCGATGGGGTATTTGCAAATGACAAAACCCTCGTTGTGTATGGCCATCCTTTGGGTTGCAGTTCAACAGCGTCAAGACCGATGGTGATGATCAAATCAGCCTTAGAAACCAGATCACGCTCAATCAACCCGCCAATGATACAGCCCGCACGCAGCAGGTGATCTTCTGGTATGGCACCTTTGCATTTTGATGTGGTCAGAACTGGCGCGCCAAGATGTTCGGCAAGCGCAACCATCGCTTGACAGGCATTATCCCATAGCGTGCCAAGCCCAACAAGCAGCACCGGCCGATCAGCGGCCTTAATGATAGCAATGGCATTCTCTATTCCGCACGGATCGGGCTTAGGAAGGTAATAATTGGGCATTAGTTCGGGCAGATTTTGGGACGTACCTGAAAATTTTTTAGTTTCGCTTTGCGGCAGATCAAAATGCACTGGCCCGGGCGAATTGGCGGTGGCGATGCGAACAGCGCGGCGTAATTGTTGCTTAACAACCTTCGCGTCAATCGCCGTTGACCATTTCACCATTGGCTGCATAATGGCTCGATGATCCAGCCGTTGGCGGATCCCGACTTCCTGTTCAGGCGACGAATAGCGATCGGTGATCGCAAGCAATGGAGCACGGTCCAGAAAGGCATGGGCGATCCCATTCACCATGTTTGTGGCACCAGGGCCACGGGTTGATAAACATACCCCTGGACTGCCGGTAATTTCGCCCCATGTCGCTGCCAGCATTGCGCCAGCCACTTCCTGTTTCATCAGAATAAAGCGCATGCCTTGCGCCTTGGCGGCTTCCATCAATTCAACTGATTCGCCACCTGGATGGCCAACGATAAACGGGGTTCCCATCTGCTTGAAAGCAGCGGCCATTTCCTCAACAGTTGTCGTTGTCATGATGATTATCTACCTTTTGAATTTTTCTTTAAAACCAAATTAAGTGAACCAAAATTCTTGCAATCTGTCATTCGCCTAATCAAGCCAAATTAGCCGATTGAAGCGACGGCGGGGCATCTTGGAAAAAGGGCTGAAACGCAAAAGAGCCATCATTGCGATAATGCAATCATGGCTCTTTAATCGTTGGGTTATAAGCCGTTTGAATTGCCGCGATTGCGGCCAGCAGGCTCAGGCTTTCTTGTTTTTGGCAATTGTAGAATAGGCTCTAAAGCCCACGACAATCGCACCAATTATAAGAAAGATTGGCGCATAAGAGAACTTACCCATGTACTCAAAATTTAAGAAAACCATTATACCACTGTCTGAGATGATCATCGACTGTCTGAAGGCTTCCTCCATGCTGGAGGTTAATACAAATGCAATAATAAACGCAGCGGCTGAGAAATTAGTACGCCGCATGCCATAGCCAATAACGCCAAATAAAACAGCAAAGCCAACGTCCCAGATCGAAGCGCGAGATGAATAGCTTGCAGCAAGTGAGATCATAAAAATCACGGGATACAGATATTGTGTTGGCAAAACCGCAATCGCTCTACCAATCATTGGTGCTGCGAAATAGCCAATGATGGCATAAGCTCCAATACCAACCAGACCGGCAGCAAACACCCCAAAAATAAATTCGCGCGGGCTCATCATTTGGCCAGCCACAAACAAAGGTGGCTCAGTTGCAAAAATTTGAGGGCCAACCTGAAGCCCATTGACAAGAAACATGCCGATAAGAACGGCAGCAATGGTTGAGCCAGGAATGCCCAATGTAAGGAGGGGGATCATAGACGGTCCAGAAACAGCATTATTTGCAGATTCAGGGGCTGCAATACCCTCAACCACACCAGTCCCCCATTCATCTTTGTTTTTTGCACGACGTTTTTCCTCGCCATAGGCGACAAAACAGGCAACCGATGATCCCAAGCCTGGCATCATGCCGATTAAAGATCCATAGATTGATGATCTGAACATAAGCGGAAAACAGCGCTTGAACTC
>CAJYBL010000222.1 GCA_913064995.1 uncultured Alphaproteobacteria bacterium | reverse complement strand
CCGGTCTGGTTACCAGCTTTTTGGCTGCTGATGCCGCTGATTGCATTTACTGGACACAATCAAATCATATTTTAGGAGGTAATTCCTTACCAGCAGTTGGGCAACTCACATCTCAAACAACCAACGCAGTGGCACTCTTTGCAGAAAACAGATACATCCAGACGCATTATCAGGCAATCGGCGGTGACCGCCTGATCATCTTGCAAAAACCCAACGCCAACACTGGCATAACACAGGCATAAACCATGTTTACCGGTATTATTACAGCCATTGGCCGTGTCGAGGCGATCACCGATAAAGGCGATCGGCTATTGCGCATTTCCTGCGACTGGGATTGCGCCGCGATTGATATTGGTGCCTCAATCGCCTGTTCGGGGATTTGCCTAACCGTGATTGACCGGCAGGATCATTGGTTTGAAGTTGCCGCTTCAGCCGAAACCATGTCCATGACAACGCTTGGAGATTGGAAGCGGGGTGATGGGCTAAACCTTGAACGCGCACTTTGCCTTGGCGACGAGCTTGGCGGGCATATCGTATCGGGTCATGTTGACGGTTTGGCTGTTATTACGTCAATCACACCTGCTGGCGACAGCCACGTCGTCTGGCTAGAAGCGCCACAATCATTGGCCAAATTTGTTGCGCCAAAGGGATCGGTTGCGCTTGACGGCGTGTCCTTGACGGTCAATACGGTCAAGGGCAATGCGTTCAGCCTTAATATCATCCAGCATAGTTGGGATGTAACCGGCTGGGGACAGGCTGTAGTTGGGCAAAAGATGAATATGGAAATTGATATGCTGGCGCGCTATGTTGCCCGCCTTGCAGCGTTTAATAAGGATTAATGTAATGACGCCACCAAGCCGCAATGGTTTGTCGACAATTGAAGAGGTGATTGCCGATGCCAAGGCAGGCAAGCTATTCATCCTTGTTGATGACGAAGACCGCGAAAATGAAGGTGATCTATGTGTCATTGGAGAATATGCGACGGCAGATGCAATCAATTTCATGGCTAAATATGGCCGTGGGTTAATCTGTCTTGCTTTGACGCGTGTCCGCACCGAACAGCTTGGTCTGACGATGATGGAACGCCGCAATGAATCGAGGCATGAAACTGCCTTTACCATCTCAATCGAAGCGCGTGAAGGCGTGACAACTGGTATTTCGGCCGCAGATCGTGCCCTGACCATCAAAACCGCGATCGATCCAAATTGTGGCGAACGCGATATCACCACCCCGGGTCATATCTTTCCATTGATTGCACGCGATGGTGGAACTTTAGTTCGCGCTGGCCATACTGAAGCTATTGTCGATATTGCGCGTGCCTGCGGGGCAGATAATCCGTCTGGAGTGATTTGTGAAATCATGAAAGATGATGGCGAAATGGCGCGTCTTCCCGATTTGATTTGTTTTGCCAAAAAGCATGATCTGAAAATTGCATCAATTGCCGATCTAATCGCATGGCGGCGGCGTAATGAATCACTTGTTCAACGCACCGTTGAAAGCGCAATCACAACACGTATTGGTGGGGACTGGCGTATGGTGATCTATGCCAATACGATTTCGAATATCGAGCATATTGCCTTGGTAAAAGGCGATATCAGCGCTGGTGACCCTATTTTGGTTCGGATGCATGCGCTTGACCTTATGGCTGATCTTCTTGGCGCGGTGTCGGAAAAGCGGGCAGGTGACGAATTGGCAACAGCAATGGCGGCAATTGCCAACGCTGGATGCGGCGTCATCGTTGTGTTGCGCGAATCCATTGTTTCTAGCCTTTCTTCAATGGTTAGCCAGAAATTGAATATGACAAGTGATACTGGTGGCAATCGCGATTTGCGCGATTATGGCGTTGGCGCGCAAATTCTGACCGATCTTGGTATTCGCAAGATGATTTTGTTATCCGACACACGTCCAAATGTGGTGAGCCTTGAAGGATATGACCTTGAAATCACCGATTGGCAGCGCATTCATCAGGAGCAGACATAATGGCCGGACATTTTTTGATTGTTGAGGCGCGCTTCTATGACAAGATTGCCGATGCACAGGCCGCAGGCGCCGTTGCCGCCCTTGAGGCGGTAGGGGCAAGCTATGAGCGTGTTTCGGTGCCTGGTGCGCTCGAAATACCGGCTGCGATCGCCATGGCGTCGATTGGTGACCGGCATTTTGATGGCTATGTTGCGCTTGGATGCGTTATTCGTGGCGAAACCAGCCATTATGATACGGTTTGCAATGAATCGGCGCGCGGATTGATGGATTTGTCACTAGCTGATGGATTGGCGATTGGAAATGGTATTTTGACCGTTGAAAATGAAGATCAGGCTTGGGCGCGTGCCGATGCTGCGCGCAAGGATAAGGGCGGTGATGCCGCCCGTGCTGCGCTGGCGATGGCAGCGTTAAAACAGGAATTTTGTGGTTAATCTGATGAGCGATGACAAACAAACATTAAAAGCGGTTCCGGTTCGTCGCCGATCTGCGGCGCGCCTGGCAGCCGTTCAGATTGTCTATCAAACATTGATTACCAGTCAGTCTGCAATCAATTTTGCACCGCAATTCTTATTGCATTATGCTGGCGATGCGGCAAAATCATTCAAGGTCAAAGATTTGGATGAAGCGCATTTAAATGCGCTTTATGCTGGCGTTGAACATGATGTTGTCGATATTGATGCGGAAATTGCGGCTCAGCTTGCCGAGGGATGGTCGCTTGATCGTCTGGCGCGGATCGAATTATCAGTATTGCGATGCGGGGCTTATGAATTGCGGTCAATGCCGTATATCCCAGCCCGAGCAGCGGTCAGCGAATATGCCGCTTTGA
>CAJYBL010000221.1 GCA_913064995.1 uncultured Alphaproteobacteria bacterium | reverse complement strand
ATGAACACGATTGACCATATCCCAAAGCCAGAAAAGCGGACCCGTATTGCTCGTGAAACGCTGGAAATCTATGCGCCGCTTGCTGAACTGATCGGTGTGACCAATTTGCAGCATGCGCTGGAAAATGCCGCCTTTGGCGTTTTGCAGGATGAAATGGCGCAAACCATAACCGCAAGATTGGATTACATGGTTAATGAATCCGAAATCATCATTCCGATGATTAGCGTTGAATTGCAAGATGTTGTTGAACGTGGCGGGGTTGAGTGCAGCGTCAGCGGACGGTTGAAATCGCCCTATTCAATCTGGCGGAAAATGCAGCGCAAAAAAGTCACAATGGATCAGCTATCAGATATCATGGCATTTCGTATTCTGGTGCCGTCAACAGCCGATTGTTATCAGGCGCTGGGCAGTATCCATGCTGCCTATCCCAATGTGATGGGGCGGTTTAAAGATTACATATCGACCCCTAAGCGCAATGGTTATCAATCGCTTCATACAGGTGTTATCGGGCCAGAAAACCACAAGATTGAAATTCAGGTTCGTACCCCGGAAATGCATATAATTGCCGAATATGGTGTGGCGGCACATTGGAATTACAAAGATCCATCATCTGATAAAAATTTAGTTAAATTCAAATGGATTCAAGAATTAGTTGGAATTTTGGATGAAGAGGCTGGCGCTGAAGAATTCCTCGAACATACCAAAATGGATCTCTATCATGATCAGGTGTTTTGTTTTACCCCACGTGGGGATTTGATTGCCTTGCCAAAGGGCGCAACGGCGGTCGATTTTGCCTATGCGGTTCATTCCAAAATTGGCCAGAAATGTTGTGGCGTCCGGATTAACGGCAAAAACCGCCAATTGGCGACCGAGCTGGAAAATGGTGATCAGATTGACATCATCACCAAGTCAACAGCGCGCCCACTTGCTGAATGGGAAAATTTTGTCAAAACGGGGCGGGCAAAATCGGGTATCAGGCGGGCAGTGCGTGCCGAACGCGCGGTTGAGTTCAGCCGGGTTGGTAAGTCGATTTTGCAAAAGGCATTTTCAGAAGCGAATAAACCGCTGAAAAAGCGGGCAATGGACAAGATTCCGCAGATTTTTGGCGTACAGAAACCTGAAGATCTATTTGCGCTTGTGGGTGAGGGGCGCATACAACCAGAATTGGTGATCAAAAAAATGTTTCCCGATTTGGCTAAAAGCAAAAAACGCGTCAGGCCAACCGGTGAAACCGATCGTGACCGGTCTAAATCACGCGAACCACTATTAAAGATTCAAGGGGTTAACCCTGGAGTTGCTATTACGATGGCACGTTGCTGTCACCCGTTGCCGGGTGAAGAAATTGTCGGCATTTTCACCACCGGCAAGGGGGTTACGGTACATCGCGCCGAATGCGCCACGCTTGTTGATTTTAATGACATGCCTGAATTATGGATGGATGTTGGCTGGGAACATGAGGGGCCAAAACGGGTTATGGGGCGTTTGAATACGGTTCTGTCCAATGAACCTGGCGCCTTGGCTGCGGTTGCTACAATAATCGGCCAGCAAGGTGGCAATATTTCCAATATTCATCTAACTGACCGCAATGCCGAATTTTTCAGTTTTCAACTTGATCTTGAGGTAAAGGATGTTGAGCATATGCGTACTGTTATCGCTGTGCTTCAGGCAAATAATTTCGTGGAAAGTGTTGAGCGAACAAGCAATATCTAGGCTTGGGCTTGTTAATTTTATGGGTAGCTAAGATGTTTCGACGTCGTAAACCATTAAGTGCTTTGAAACAATTGCGCGCTGTGATTTGGCCGGAGCGCGGGTTTCGGCGGCTCTTTTCCTATCTTTTTCAAAGGATTATCAGGCTGCCCGGAACACCAGCTTCGATTGCCAGCGGTTTTGCTAGCGGTATTGCCGCGTCTTTCACGCCGTTTCTGGGGCTACATTTTATTCTTGCTGGCGCGCTTGCGATGCTGTTTCGCGGGAATGTTCTGGCCTCGGTGATTGGAACATTTTTTGGCAATCCATGGACCTTTATTTTGATCTGGCTTGCCGATTACGAAGTTGGTTTAGGGATTATCCATGCCTTTGGCTATGGTGCTGATCTGCATGTTCTGTCAATTGACGAGCTTGTTGCCATCATGGGCAATGTTATTCGGTTTCTGTCTTTCACCGGAAATATATCCTGGGCGAATTTATCGCGCGATATTGAACAAGTGTTCATGCCATTGCTGATTGGTGGTACGGTTCTTGGTGCGATTGCGTGGGTTGCCTCGTTTTTAATAACCATATGGGCGGTAAAGGGTTGGCGGCTACATCGGGCAAAACGGTTGTTGAAGGCGCTACAACGCGCAGCCGATGACAAAAAAGTGGCTGATTTAGACCCTTAAATGCGGTTGTTTATATAATTTTGGAATGATGAGGATGTTGTGTCAGACAGTTTAAAGCCATTACGCCTTGGCGTGAATATTGATCACGTTGCAACATTGCGCAATGCGAGGGGCGGCGCGCACCCTGATCCGGTTGCCGCGGCAGAATTAGCCATCAAGGCGGGCGCTGATGGCATTACGGCACATCTTCGCGAGGACCGCCGTCATATCCGTGACGAAGATATTGTTGCAATCCGCGAGGCAATTGACGTGCCGTTGAATTTTGAAATGGCGGCAACAAGCGAAATGGTGGCCATTGCCCTGAAAACAAAACCAAATGCTGCTTGTATTGTTCCCGAACGCCGAGCCGAAGTGACCACCGAAGGCGGGCTTGCTGTTGTAGGGCGGGAAGACCGGCTTGCCGATATGTTGTCACCGTTGAAGGCGGCGGGCATTCGCCTGTCGTTATTCATCGAGGCAAACG
>CAJYBL010000220.1 GCA_913064995.1 uncultured Alphaproteobacteria bacterium | reverse complement strand
TGGTGCTGGAAAAACGACGCTTTTCAACGTAATTGCCGGTCTTTACAGGCCTAATACTGGCCAGGTTTTTCTGGACGGGCAGGATATCACCGGTGCAGCGCCGCATGAGTTGTTTCACAAAGGCCTGTTGCGTACCTTCCAGCTAGCGCATGAATTTTCATCACTGACTGTTCGGGAGAATCTAATGATGGTTCCGCCCAACCAGTCCGGCGAACGCCTGATTGATATATGGCTATCACCAAAGAAAATCCGTGCCGAAGAAGCCGCAAACCGGCAGCGTGCCAATGATGTCATTGCGTTTTTGCAAATTTCCCATCTTGCCGATGAATATGCCGGCAACCTATCGGGAGGACAAAAGAAGCTTCTTGAACTGGGCAGAACCATGATGACAGACGCTAAAATTGTGTTTCTCGATGAGGTTGGTGCTGGTGTGAACCGTACGCTTTTGCACCAAATTGGCGACGCAATTTTGCGCCTTAACACAGAACTTGGGTACACTTTCTGCATGATTGAACATGATATGCAATTTATTGCGCGCATGTGTGATCCAGTAATCGTGATGGCACAAGGCAGAGTTCTGGCTGAAGGTAGTGCGGCCCGGGTTCATGCAAATGAGGATGTCATTGATGCTTATCTGGGCACAGGCCTAAGAAACCAGACACGCAAACCTAGAGACCGCCAGCAATGACATTCATGATTGGTGAAAATATGGTTGGCGGCTATGGCAGCACAGATATTTTGAACGGCTGCTCCATTTGTGTTGACCTTGGTGAAATTGCGGTTGTTGTTGGTCCGAACGGAGCCGGTAAATCCACCGCGATGAAAGCCATTTTTGGCATGTTAAATCTACGCGGTGGCAAAATATCAATCGGTGGTGAGGATATAACGGCACTGGCGCCATTTGAACGGGTAAACAAAGGCATGGCCTTTGTCCCACAAACCCACAATGTTTTTACCTCTATGACGGTTGAAGAAAACCTTGAGATGGGTGCCTTTATTAATACCGGCCCGATTGCCGGCATCATGGAGCAGATTTACGACCTTTTTCCAGTGTTAAAGGAAAAGCGTCACCAGTGCGCCGGCGAATTATCCGGTGGACAGCGGCAACAAGTAGCTGTTGGTCGTGCGTTGATGACAGAACCAAAACTGCTAATGCTTGATGAACCAACCGCCGGCGTATCGCCAATTGTGATGGACGAACTGTTTGATCGCATTATCGAGGTAGCTAGCACTGGAATAGCTGTTTTAATGGTTGAACAGAATGCTAAACAGGCTCTTGCCATTGCTGATCGGGGCTTTGTGCTAGTTGAAGGAGAAAATCGTTACACCGACAGTGGCACAGCTTTGCTGCGCAATGCCGATGTTCGCAAAGCATTTTTGGGGGCTAATTAATGGAAATGCTGTTAAATCCGTTGGTGCTCTTCGCGAATTTCATTCTGGTTCCTGGCCTGGCTTATGGCAGCCAGCTTGCTTTGGGTGCGCTCGGGGTAACAATGGTTTATGCGGTGCTGAATTTTTCTAATTTCAGCCATGGAGAGGTTATGTCTTTTGGTGCCATGGTCACCATCTTGGCAACCTATTGGCTGCAATCTATTGGTTTGTCAATTTCACCGCTACCAACGGCACTTTTGGCACTACCCTTGGGCATTCTTGGCTCGATTGGTCTCTGCCTATTGTTGGATCGGCTGGTGTTTCGCTTTTATCGCCATCAACGGGCAAGTTCAGTCACTTATTTAATCGTTTCAATTGGAGTGATGTTCGTAATCGGTGGGCTGATAAGATTCATTATTGGGCCAGATGACCAAAACTTCAATGATGGCGACCGGTTTCTGCTAAAGGCCCGCGAGTTCAAAGAAATGAGCGGCTTATCCGAAGGCTTGGCAATCAAATCATCGCAGGCCATTACGGTGATTACTGCATTCATGGTGGTGGCAGCCATATTCTGGTTCTTAAACCGGACACGCACTGGCAAATCAATGAGAGCCTATGCCGATAATCAAGATCTCGCGCTTTTATCAGGCATAAACCCGGATCGCGTTGTGAACATCACTTGGGTTATTACGGCGGGGTTGGCGGCGGTTGCCGGCACCTTGTACGGACTTGATAAAAGCTATAAACCGCTTGTTTATTTGCATCTTGTTCTGCCGATCTTTGCGGCTGCAATCGTTGGCGGTGTTGGTAATCCGCTTGGAGCAATTGTAGGTGGTTTTGTCATTGCTTTTTCTGAATTACTGCTCACTTTTGCCTATAAAAAAGTAGCCGCCTATTTGTTTGGTGAAGGGCTTTTGGGCGATGGGCTTTTACAGATATTATCTACTGATTATAAATTTGCCGTTTCCTTTTTGATACTGGTTGTGGTGCTGCTGGTAAAACCAACCGGCATTTTTAGTGGAAAGTCATTATGAACAGGCCATCACAAAACGCGCCTTCGCGCCAACGTATATTTAGTCTGCCAGCGGACTGGCCAGCCCATCGGCGCAATCTAGTACTGGCTTGCATAATGGCATTAATGCTGAGTTTTGTGGGGTTTGTACAAAGCTGGAATTTGGCTTTTTCACTCCTAAACATGTGCCTGATTTCCGCGATAATGTCACTGGGGGTGAATATCCAATGGGGCTATGCTGGCCTCTTTAATGCTGGAGTCATGGGATTTGCTGCGCTTGGTGGACTAGCTGCAGTGCTTGTGTCAATGGACCCGGTACCGGCAGCCTGGGCTGCTGGCGGGGGTGGGATAGGTCTGGGGTTGGTGATCGGCTTTGTGACGATTTGTATCAACATCTATCTCTGGAAACGGGCCCGGTCACAAGGCACGAAACGCTATTGGCTGATTGGCTTGGTTGTTGTGGTT
>CAJYBL010000219.1 GCA_913064995.1 uncultured Alphaproteobacteria bacterium | reverse complement strand
GGATTGCGCCTATATGATCTTCATGGCCATGGGTCAGCACCAGACCAGCCAATTTATCACGCCGGTCGGCAATGAATTTCAAATCGGGAAGAATAACATCAACACCGGGGGTGCTTTCATCGGGAAAGGAAATGCCAAGATCAACCATGATCCAGCTGTCTTGATAATGGTAAAGATTGACATTCATGCCAATCTCGCCAGATCCGCCTAATGGCGCAAACAGCAGATCATCTTTTGCATAATTCATAAACAAGGCCTTACTTTTATGTAACAAGTTTGGTTTTGGCTCAGTTCTATTTAGGTTCAGTCTTATTTTGGGCGTGGATGCGAACCAACCCTTTCAGGGTAAGATTGGGGTCAACGATTGAGATCGCTTTGACATGTTCAGCGAATAACGGTGCTAGACCGCCAGTGGCAATGGCAGGTAGATCCTTACCATGATCACGGCGCAACCGCTCGATTAATCCTTCAACCATGCTGACATATCCCCAAAAAATGCCCGAATGCATGGCACTAACCGTATCTTTTCCCAAAACTGGCATATCAACCGCCCAAGGCTTAACCGCAAGGCGCGGCAAACGCGCGGCCGCCATATAGAGCGCCTCAACCGACAAATTGACCCCAGGCGCGATAATGCCGCCTTGATAGGCACCGCCCTTGCCGATCAGGTCGAATGTTGTTGCCGTGCCAAAATCGAGAATGATCGCTGGCAAATCATGAAAGTCACGCGCCGCCACGGCATTGACAAGACGGTCAGCACCAGCCTGATCGGGCCGGTCAATATGAATATCAATGCCAAGATCAATGTCGCTGTCACCAACAACCTGCGGCACAATGCCAAAGCCACGCGATGCCAGACTGATCAAATTTGGCTGCACCTCAGGCACAACGCTGGCAATGATCATGTCGGTAACATCATCAACCGCCAGTGATTTGAGACTCATCAGCTGGGCTAACCAGACAAGATATTCATCCGCGCTGCGCTTGGGAGCCGTGCTGATCCGCCAGTTTGCCCGCTGGATATCGCCATCATAAAGGGCAAATACAATATTGGTATTGCCGCAATCTACTGCCAAAAGCATTGGTTAACTGCCCAAAAGTTTTACATCACCTGTAGTGATATGGCGTGTCTGACCTGAATCATCAAGCAAAAGCATCGTGCCGTCCATGCCAAGATCGTGAAAAACCCCTGAAAGCACCTTTGCGTCGCACTGAACAGCAACGTGCTGGCCCAAAAACAGCGCATTTTCCAGCCATGCATCACGAATTGGGCCAAAACCCGATTGGCAGAACCGATCATACCAGAATGCCAGCCGGTCAAGATAGGCTGTGGCAAAATCATAAGGTTGCGGCAAATCGCGAGCACCATCAGGCCAGATATCAGCAAGCGCAATCGGTGCAATATTCTGCGGTCCCATCTGCCCGACTGGTGCGATGTTGACCCCGCTTCCAACAATCAGCGCCTTACCTTCAACTTCAAGCAGGATACCCGAAATCTTGCCGCCCGCGACAATCACGTCATTTGGCCATTTCAAACCCGTTTGGGGCATTTCAGCCGATGATAAATGCGTGGCAAGCTGGCTGCGCACCGCCTCTAATACAGCTAGTGACGCGGCAAATGACAAAGCAAACCACTGATCAACTGGCACGCTGGGGCGAAGCAGAACCGATAGATACATGCCGCCTTTTTGCGAGTCCCAATGACGGCCATACCGCCCGCGCCCTGCGGTCTGTTCAATGGCCAGAAACGCTTGTCCCGACGGCGCCCCATTGGCCGCCGCTCGTTTGGCAAGATCAGATGTTGATGTTGCGCTTTGTTCAGTTGCAATCGACCAATTGAGCGGTTCTGTCATAAGAACCTAAAGCTGGGTCATTAGAGCTGTTGCCGCCACATTCGCCGCGTCGAGCAACGGGCTAAGCCCGAGGAAAAACAGCAATATCACCGCAATGGAAACACCTAGAACCATTTTATTGGCAGTCGGTATATCCGTATCAAGAGGCTCGTCGGTTTCTTCAAAATACATGATCTTGACAATCCGCAGATAGTAGAAGGCGCCAACCACGCTCATCACAACACCAACAACGGCAAGCGGAACAAGCCCAGCATTGACCGCCGCCAAAAATACATACCATTTCCCAAAAAAACCAGCCAAAGGCGGAATACCGGCCATTGAAAACATCATGATCATCAGGCCAAGCGCAAGCATCGGGTGGGTTCGTGACAGACCCTGCAAATCAGCAATCCGTGTCGCCGATTGCCCATCACGCCACATCAGCAGAATAATCGCAAAACTGCCAGCGCCCATAAAGATATAACCGGTCATGTAAATGAGCACGCCTAGCGCACCCTGATGGGTGCCAGCAGCCAATCCAGCGAGCGCATATCCCATATGGGCAATCGATGAATAGGCCATCATGCGTTTGATATCGCGCTGCATAATCGCTCCGAGCGCACCAACGACCATTGATGCAATCGACAAAGCAACCAAAACCTGTGACCATTCGACCTCAATCGCGCCAAAGGCACCATAGGTCAGTCGCATCATCAGCGCCATTGCCGCCACTTTTGGCGCAATCGCAAACAATGCTGTTACCGGACTTGGCGAGCCTTCATAAACATCAGGTGTCCACATATGGAACGGCGCGGCAGAAATCTTAAACGCGATGCCCGACACCATAAAGACCATGCCAACGATAAAGGCCACTGGCAATTGATCGGCCGATACTGCCGCGGCAATGCCGGAAAAGCTGGTGGTGCCAGCAAAGCCATAGACAAGCGACGCGCCATAAAGAAGCATCCCTGATGACAAAGCGCCAAGCAGAAAATATTTCAATCCAGCCTCGGACGACCGCAATGAATTAG